>NZ_JAKSYQ010000214.1:0-44665 GCF_022829665.1 Methylobacterium sp. E-041
GCCACCTGGAGGTTCTTGACGTTGCCCGCGTTGATCTGGTCGAGCTTCGAATAGCGCGTGTTGGCGTAGTCGACCGTCTGCAGCACCTGCTCGGCCGGGTTCGCCAGATGCTTCATCAGATCGTCGTTCGCGATCGCCGGGGCGGCAACCGCAAGGCTCGCGCCAAGCGCGAGAAGATGAACCGCTCTCATGTGTGTTCCTCCGACAAGTCTTGATGCCTTCCGGACACGACGCAGACCGCGTCGAGAAGACCTGACCTGACTCTTTGCGACAGGGATCGATTTGCTTCGGTAGCGGGCAGGAAATCGACGACTTTGGGTCGCCGAGCCAGAGGCCGCCATCCCTGAGGCGGCCCCCTCGAAACCGAAGCTTGAACGAACTCTAAGAGATTTTTGAGCCTCGTCAACTCGGTTCGGGCGCCTCCGATAGGGTTGTGCGCAAGTCGCCGCACCCTCGCGGGAAGACCAGGGTCGTTGACGCGCCGCAAAAACTTATTGTGCATCGCACAATAAGAGGTCGTGCCCAGGTGTTGTGCTTCGGCGTGAGCGGCAAACACATGCGCCGTTTGCAGCTTGAGCTTCGGCATTCGCGTTTTTCATGCGTTCGGTGCACGGTGCGCTGCCGCTTCGCGCGGCATGACGCGGCATCGCCTTGGCAATGGGCAGATGCGCTGCAAAATCCGGTCGCGACACCGCTGAGGATGCTTCGCGGTCAAGCTTCGGTGATTTCCTGCCGCTTCTGCGCGCTCTGGTCGCACGAAACCGCCGTCGGCGACCCAGAACGGCATTTTTCTGCGCCGAGCGATGTCGAGAATCGCCGTCTCGACGGTGGTCATCCGGGAAGGAGGATTGCCTCGCGGGCCGGCCGCGACGATCTCAGGCGAGGGTCCCGACGGCGCCGGTGCTCTCGAACTCGGCGGCGTCGCCGACGAGGTCGGTGAGCGAGATCGCGAGGGTCCGACCGGTCTTCAGGCGCAGGGTGGAGTCCGGGATCAGCCAGATCGGGCGCAGGCCGGCATGGCTTCCGTGAAGGCTGCCATGGGCCGTGACGACGGATGCCCGCCGTTCCACGATCACCCGGTAGCGGACGCGGACGGTTCCGCAGCCCTCCGCCGAGACGGTGCCCCGCCCGGTCAGCGTCTGGAGGACTTCGTTGCGTTCGTGCATCGGATGCGACGTGGGGCCCTGGGACGTTTCGGCAATCGCATTGCCATTTAGTCCCGGTCCGTCCCGGTGTCACGGGTTCGCCTGCGATGGTCTCGCGTCGATGACCGGATGCCGGCCGATCGCCGGTTCAGGCCAGCGACCGCACCACGATGCGCCCGCCCTCGGCGGAGAGCGCGAGGCGACCGTGCTTCAGGTCGAGCGCCTTGCTGCCGAAGAGCTCGCGGCGCCAGCCCTGGAGCAGCGGCACGTCGGCCGCGTCGTCGTCGGCCACCGCTTCGAGATCGTCCACCGTGGCGATGATCTTCGGCGCGACGCCCTCGGTCTCGCACACCGCCTTCAGAAGCACCTTGAGCAACTCGACCAGCGCCCCGTTGCCGCCGCTGCGGCCGCGGCCGCGCTCGGGCAGCGCGATCTCGCCGACGTCGCGGGCGAACCCGCGCTCGACGGCGGCGAGGATGTCGGTGCCGGTGCGCGAGCGCTCGAAGCCCGCCGGGATCGAGCGCAACCGCCCGAGCGCCTCGACGCTGCGCGGCGCCGAGGTCGCGACGTCGATCACCGCCTCGTCCTTCAGGATGCGCCCGCGCGGCACGTTGCGCGTCTGCGCCTCGCGCTCGCGCCAAGCCGCCACCTCCATCAGCACCGCGATCTCGCGCGGCTTGCGCATCCGCCCCGACAGGCGGCGCCAGGCCTGAGCCGGGTCGGCGCGATAGGTGTCGGGCGAGGTCAGCACCGCCATTTCCTCGTCGAGCCACTGCCCGCGGTCGTCGCGCACGAGGTCGGCGACCAGCTTCTCGTACACGGTCACCAGATGGGTGACGTCCGACAGGGCGTAGGAGAGCTGCGCGTCCGAGAGCGGGCGCCGCGACCAGTCGGTGAAGCGCGAGGACTTGTCGATCTTCGCCTTGGCCACGTCGTTGACCAGCTGCTCGTAGGACACGGAGTCGCCGTAGCCGCAGACCATCGCCGCGACCTGGGTGTCGAAGAACGGCTGCGGCAGCAGCCCGCCCATCAGCCAGATGATCTCGAGATCCTGGCGGGCGGAATGGAACACCTTCACCACGCCCTCGTCCGCCATCAGGTCGACGAAGGGCTGGAGGTCGATGCCGTCCGCCAGCGGATCGACCAGCACGCCGGTCCCGTCCGGCGCCGCCATCTGGATCAGGCAGAGCTTGGGGTAGTAGGTCGTCTCGCGCATGAACTCCGTGTCCACGGTGACGAAGCTCTGCGCGGCGAGGCGGTCGCAGGCGTCGCGGAGCGCCTGCGTCGTACTGATCAGATCCATGCCCCCGGCTATATCGGAGGTTTCTTGTAAAGGGGAGCCGGATGCGCCGGCATCCCCATCGATCCTCAGGTTCGACGTCCCCGAGGACCTGCGCCGTCTTCGCTGGGCCCGCGGTTCCGCCGGGCATCCGCGACGGCGAGGCTCGGCACCCGGCCGCCCGGTCCCGCGGCGCGCCTTGACTTCGCCCCCCTCGCGTGAATGGTGCCGCGCTTCCATTCCAAGGTTTTGCGATGCACCGTTACCGGACCCATACCTGCGGGGCGCTGCGCCCATCCGATGTCGGCGCATCCGTCCGCCTCTCCGGCTGGTGCCACCGCATCCGCGACCATGGCGGCGTGCTCTTCATCGACCTGCGCGACCATTACGGGCTGACGCAGTGCGTGGTCGATTCGGATTCCCCGGCCTTCAAGGCGGCCAACACCGTGCGCTCGGAATGGGTCGTGCGCCTCGACGGGCGCGTCCGCACCCGGCCGGCCGGGACCGAGAACGCCGAGCTGCCGACCGGCGCGGTCGAGGTCTACATCGACGAGCTCGAGGTGCTGGGCGCGGCCGCCGAGCTGCCGCTGCCGGTCTTCGGCGACCTCGAGTACCCCGAGGAGACCCGCCTGCGGTACCGCTTCCTCGACCTGCGCCGCGAGAAGCTGCACGCTAACATCATGAAGCGCGGCGCGATCGTCGACTCGCTGCGTCGGCGCATGCGCGAGGGCGGGTTCTTCGAGTTTCAGACGCCGATCCTCACGGCATCGAGCCCCGAGGGCGCACGCGACTACCTCGTCCCCTCCCGCGTCCATCCCGGGAAATTCTACGCGCTGCCGCAGGCGCCGCAGCAGTTCAAGCAGCTGACGATGATCGCCGGCTTCGACCGCTACTTCCAGATCGCGCCCTGCTTCCGCGACGAGGATGCGCGCGCCGACCGCTCGCCGGGCGAGTTCTACCAGCTCGACATTGAGATGAGCTTCGTCACGCAGGAGGACGTGTTCCAGGCGGTCGAGCCGGTTCTGCACGGGGTGTTCAAGGAGTTCGCCGGCGATAAGCGCGTCACCGACGTGTTTCCGCGCATCACCTACGCCGACGCGATGCTGAAGTACGGCGTCGACAAGCCCGACCTGCGCAACCCGCTGCTCATCGCCGACGTCACGGCCGAGTTCGCCGAGGACGCGGTCGAGTTCAAGGCGTTCAAGGGCGTGATCAAGTCCGGCGGCGTGGTCCGCGCGATCCCGGCGACGGGCGCGGCGACGCAGCCGCGCTCGTTCTTCGACAAGCTCAACGACTTCGCCCGCGCCGAGGGCGCGCCCGGGCTCGGCTACGTGGTGTTCGAGGAGGTCGACGGCGCCCTCACGGGCAAGGGCCCGATCGCCAAGTTCATCCCCGCGCCGATCCTGGCGCGGATCGCCGAGAAGACCGGGACGAAGGCGGGCGACGCGGTCTTCTTTTCCGCCGGCACCGAGGCGAAGGCCGCGGCGCTCGCCGGCAAGGCGCGCATCCGCATCGGCGACGACCTCGGCCTGTCCGACAAGGACCAGTTCGCGTTCTGCTGGATCACCGACTTCCCGATGTTCGAGTGGAACGAGGACGAGAAGCACATCGACTTCTCGCACAACCCGTTCTCGATGCCGAACTTCGACCACGACGCCTTCCTGGCGCTCGGCGAAGGCGACGACGCCAAGATCCTCGACATCAAGGCGTTCCAGTACGACATCGTCTGCAACGGCATCGAGCTGTCGTCGGGCGCGATCCGGAACCACAAGCCCGAGATCATGGAGAAGGCCTTCGCGATCGCGGGCTACGGGCGCGACGTGCTCGAAGCCAAGTTCGGCGGCATGCTCAACGCGCTGCGCCTCGGCGCCCCGCCGCACGGCGGCATCGCGCCGGGTGTCGACCGCATCGTGATGCTGCTCTGCGAGGAGCCGAACATCCGCGAGGTGGTGCTGTTCCCGATGAACCAGCGCGCCGAGGACCTGATGATGGGCGCGCCGTCCGAGGCGACCCCGAAGCAGCTTCGCGAGCTGCACATCCGCCTGAACCTGCCTGAGAAGAAGGCGTGACCCCACGCGTTCTTCCCTCCCCCCGCAGAGGGGGGAGGGAAAAGCGGTCGCCCCGGGGAGTCCGTTAAGTGCCCAGCCTCGTCGCCGTCGTCGTCGCGCATGACAGCGCCGAGGCTCTGCCGGCCTGCCTGTCGGCGCTCGCGGCCGAGCATGTGCCGGCGATCGTCGTCGACAATGCGAGCCGCGACCGGTCGGCGGAGATCGCGGAGGCGGCCGGCGCGCAGGTGGTCCGCAACGCCCGGAACGAGGGCTACGGCCGCGCCAACACCCTCGGCGTCCGCGCCGCCGCGCAGGCCCGCTACGTGCTGATCCTCAACCCCGACGTGATCCTGCGGCCGGGCGCGGCCGACGCCCTGCTCGCCGCCGCCGAGCGCTGGCCGGAGGCCGGATTGTTCGCGCCGCGCATCGTCGAGCCGGACGGCCGGTTCTTCTACCAGTCGCGCTCCCTGCTGGCGCCGTACCTCACCAACCCGCGCGGGCGCCGCGACCTGCCCGCGGGCGATGCCTGCGCGCCGTTCCTGTCCGGCGCGTGCCTGATGATCGAGCGGACGTTCTTCCTGGCGCTCGGCGGCTTCGACGAGCGGATCTTCCTGTTCTACGAGGACGACGACCTCTGTCGCCGCATCGCCGATGCGGGCCGCGCCCTCGTCCACGTGCACGGCGCCGAGGTCCTGCACGGGCGCGGGCGTTCCTCGGCGCCGGAGCGCGGCCGGGTGTTCCGCACCCGCTGGCACCAGGCGTGGTCACGCGCCTACGTCGCCCGCAAGTACGGGCTCGCCGACCCCATCCTGCCGGGGCTCGCGGCCAACGCGCTCAAGGCCTGCCTGTCCCTGCTGGTCCTGCGGCCTGCCGGCGTCGAGCGCTACGGCGGCTCGGCCGCGGGCGCCTGGGCCGCGCTGCTGGGACGGTCCGCGCTGGCCCGCGAGGGCCTCGAATGACCCGCGCCGCGACGGTGGCGGACGCGCTGGCCCGCCCGCACAACGGCTTCTCCGGCCTTCGCCTGGCGCTCGCGCTGGCGGTGGTGGTCTCGCATGCCTTCAGCGTCACCAACGGCAACGCCCTCGACGAGCCGCTGGCGCGGGCGACCGGCTTCACTCTCGGCGAGCACGCGGTGAACGGCTTCTTCGCGGTGTCGGGTTTCCTCGTGACGATGAGCTTCGACCGGCGCGGCCTCGTCGACTACCTCATCGCCCGGACCCTGCGCATCCTGCCGGGGCTCGTCGCCGCGACGCTGGTGGTCGCCCTCGTCCTCGGCGCCGCGATGAGCACGCTGCCGCTCGGCGAGTATCTGCGCGATGGCGGCGTCTGGCGCTTCGTGCGGGGCACGCTGACCACCTTCAAGAGCAACGCGTCGCTGCCGGGCGTCTTTCCCGCCAACCCGTATCGCAGCCCGCTCGGCACGGTCTGGACCCTGAAATACGAGACCCTGTGCTATCTGGGCGTCGCCGCCGCCGGCCTCGTCGGCGCGTTGCGGACGCGCTTGGTGGTGCCGCTGATCGCCGCCGGCTTCGCGATCGCGCTCCTGATCGCGGATGCGAGACATCCCGACCTGCCGAAGGGCCTTGAGACGGCGTTGCGGCTGCCGCTGATCTTCGCGATCGGCGCGGCGCTCTACGCCGGAAGGGCATCCGTGCGCCTCTCGGTCGTCCCGCTCGCGATCCTGGCGCTGTCCTGCCTCCTGGCGCGCCACACCCCGCTCTACCGCACGCTGCTGTTCACGGCGGAAGGCTACGGCGCAATCTGGCTCGGGCTGTCGCCCTGGCTGGCGCGCAAGGCCTTCGACCCGGCCGCGGACCTCTCCTACGGGATCTATCTCTACGGCTGGCCGGTGCAGCAGAGCCTGCATGCTTCGTGGCCCGGTGCTTCCCCGGCGCTGCTGCTGATCCCGGCGCTCGCGCTCACGATCCCGGTGGCCGCGGCCTCGTGGTACGCCATCGAGCGGCCGGCGCTGCGGCTGAAGACGCGGACCCTGGGACGCCGCGCCCTCGGCACCATCGAGCCGGCCGGTCCGTGACCGGCTCGGGCGCACGCGCCCTGCCCCCGGCCGCGGCGCTCGCGCACGCGGCGCGGCTTCTCGCCGAGCACGGTTTCCGGGTGACCGCGCGCAACGAGCGCGGCGACAGCCTGTACCTCCAACGCGCGGGATGCGGCTTCGCCCTGCGGCTCTCGAACCACGCGCGGACGGCCAAGCAGCGGCAACGCCGCACCGACGTGCTGGCGAGCCTCGTGGTCCGGGATGCGCGCCGCCCGGAGCAGGTCGCGGCCCTGGTCGCGGGTGCCCTGCGCGATTTCGACCTGGCGCGCGGCCGGCGCGAGGCTCAGGCCTCGGGTGCGGCGTCGCGGAAGTAGGGCTCGACCGTGCCCTTGAGCTTCACCGTCATCGGGTTGCCGGCGCGGTCCAGGGTCTTGCCGGCGCTGAGGCGGACCCAGCCCTCGCTGACGCAATATTCCTCGACGTTGGTCTTCTCGACGCCCTTGAAGCGGATGCCGATGCCGCGCTCCAGAATGGTTTCGTCGTAGAATGGGCTGTTCGGGTTCACGGCGAGGCGGTCGGGGGGCGTCTGGGACATCGGTCGGACCTTCGGGCGGGCGCTCAAGTGCGATCGGCCCGCGCGTAAGGGATTCAGGCAGGCGGTGCAACGGCGCGGGCGGCGGCGATCAGCTCGGGGATGCGCCCGCTCTGCAGCAGCGGCACCAGCGTCGCCACCGCCGCATGCGGCAGGTCCCACCAGGCGCAGGCGACGAGGTCCGCCACCGTCGCCGCGTCGAAGCGGGTGCGCACGACCCGGGCCGGGTTGCCGGCGACGATTGCGTAGGGCGGCACGTCGCGCGTGACCACGGCGTGCGCCGCCACCACCGCGCCGTGCCCGACCGTGACCCCGGACAGGATCAGGCAGCCCGAGCCGAGCCAGACGTCGTGCCCGATCGACACGTCCCCGCGCGAGGCGTGGTACCCGGCCGGCGCGTCCGCATCCGGCCACAGCCCGCGCATCGCGGCGAAGGGATAGGTCGAGGCCCAGTCGAGGCGATGGTCGCCGCCGAGCAGGATCTCGACCTTGTCGGCGATGGAACAATAGCGGCCGATCGTCAGCCTCCGCCCGGATTCGGCGAATCGCACCTTCGGGCGGCCGTACGAATAGGCACCGATGGAGAATCCGTGGGCGCGCACCAGCTTTTCCAGGTGGATCCGCGTCTCGTTGTTCGGGTTGCGCCCGCTGCGCAGCCGGTGCAACAGGGCCTTCATGCGAGGGCGTTCGGCGCCACACGACGTACGCGCCTGATCGAGGGAGAATGGGCCATGGGCGACAACATGTCCGAGGATCTCAAGTCAGGGGCTCTCGTCTATCACCGCCTCCCGCGCCCCGGAAAGCTCGAGATCCAGGCGACCAAGCCGCTCGGCAACCAGCGCGACCTGGCGCTGGCCTACTCGCCCGGCGTCGCCGCCGCCTGCGAGGCGATCGCGGCTGACCCGCAGGAGGCTGCGACCCTCACCATCCGCCAGAACCTCGTCGCCGTGCTCACCAACGGCACCGCCGTGCTCGGCCTCGGCAACATCGGCCCGCTCGCCTCGAAGCCGGTGATGGAGGGCAAGGCGGTCCTGTTCAAGAAGTTCGCCGGCATCGACGTGTTCGACATCGAGGTCGACCAGCTCGACGTCGCCAAGCTCGTCGACGTGGTGTGCTCGCTGGAGCCGACCTTCGGCGGCATCAACCTGGAGGACATCAAGGCGCCGGAATGCTTCGAGGTCGAGGAGCAGTGCCGCGCCCGTATGAACATCCCGGTCTTCCACGACGACCAGCACGGCACCGCGATCATCGTGGCGGCGGCCGTGCTCAACGCGCTCGAGCTCGCCGGCAAGCAGCTGTCGGACGTCCGCATCGTCACCTCGGGCGCCGGCGCGGCGGCCCTGGCCTGCCTCAACCTGCTGGTCTCGCTCGGCGCGACCCGTGAGAACATCACGGTCACCGACATCAAGGGCGTGGTCTACAAAGGCCGCACCGAGCTGATGGACCGGTGGAAGGACGTCTACGCCCAGGAAACCGAGGCGCGGACGCTGGCCGAGGTCATCCCCGGCGCCGACGTGTTCATCGGCCTCTCGGCCGGCGGCGTGCTCAAGCCCGAATACCTCGAGAAGATGGCCGAGAAGCCGCTGATCATGGCGCTGGCCAACCCCTATCCCGAGATCATGCCCGACCTGGCGCAGGAGAAGCGCCCCGACGCGATGATCTGCACCGGGCGCTCGGACTTCCCGAACCAGGTCAACAACGTCCTGTGCTTCCCCTACATCTTCCGCGGCGCGCTCGACGTCGGCGCGCGCAGCATCAACGAGGAGATGAAGAAGGCGGCGGTGAAGGCCATCGCCGCGCTCGCCCGCGAGACCCCCTCCGACGTGGTGGCCCGCGCCTATGGCGGCGAGGCCCGGCCGTTCGGGCCGCGCTCGCTGATCCCGAGCCCGTTCGACCCGCGGCTGATCCTGCGCATCGCGCCGGCCGTCGCCCAGGCGGCGATGGATTCCGGCGTCGCCGGCCGCCCGGTGGAGGACATCGCGGCCTACGCCGAATCCCTCGATCGGTTCGTCCACCGCTCCGGCTTCATCATGAAGCCGCTGTTCTCCAAGGCGAAGGAGAATCCCAAGCGCGTGATCTACGCCGAGGGCGAGGACGAGCGCGTGCTGCGCGCGGTCCAGGCCATCGTCGAGGACGGCGTCGCCAAGCCGATCCTCGTCGGCCGCCCGCGGGTGGTCGAGACCCGGCTCAAGCGCTTCGGCCTTTCGATCCAGGAGGGCCGCGACTTCGAGCTGATCGATCCCGAGGACGATCCGCGCTACCGCTCCTACGTCCAGACCTACCTCGACATCGCCGGGCGCCGCGGCATCACGCCGGATGCGGCCCGCACCCTGGTGCGCACCAACACCACGATCATCGGCGCCATCGCCGTGCGCCGCGGCGAGGCCGACGCGCTGATCTGCGGGCTCGAAGGCCGGTTCGAGACGCGCCTGCGCATCATCCGCGACATAATCGGGCTGTCGCCCGGCGTGACGCAATGCGCCGCGATGAGCCTGATCGTCACCAAGAAGGGCGCCTACTTCCTCGCCGACACGCATGTGCGCCAGGATCCGAGCGCGGAGGAGATCGCCGAGCTCGCCGTCGCCTGCGCCGGGCACGTCACGCGCTTCGGCATCACCCCGAAGATCGCGCTGCTCAGCCATTCCGACTTCGGCCAGTCCGACACGCCCTCGGCGATGAAGATGCGGGCGGCTCTGGGCCTGATCAACGACCGTGCGCCCGAGCTTCAGGTCGACGGCGAGATGCAGGCCGATTCCGCGCTGTCCGAGATCGTCCGCGATCGGGTGCTGCCGGGCTCGCGCCTGAAGGGCGCGGCCAACGTGCTGATCTTCCCGAACCTGGACGCGGCCAACATCGCCTACCAGTTCGCCAAGGTGCTCGCCGACGCCCTCCCGGTCGGCCCGCTGCTGATCGGCCCGGCCAAGCCCGCCCACATCCTGACGCCGTCGGTCACGGCGCGCGGCATCGTCAACGTGACGACCGCGGCGGTGGTCGAGGCCCAGGCGGGCGGCGGCCAGATGCTCGACTCGGCCGAGCCCGGCGCGGGCATGCTGTCGGAGTAGCGGCCCGAGACTCTGGCCGTGTCCTTGCATTTCCCGATCCGAGTGGGATGCCGGGGGTCGAGACGATGTGCCAGGGCGACGATCCGAACTGCGCGGCGTTCGCAGAGCACCGCCGCCGCTTCCTCGGCGATCTCGCGCCCGAGCGACGCGCCTTCCTGAAGAGCGGCTTCGTCGCCACGGGCGGCGCTGCCGCGCTCGCGGCCGGCGGCTTGTCCCTGGTCACGCCCGCGCTCGCCCAGACCAGCGCGGCGCGCGGACCGCGGCAGGCGACGCACCAGGTGCTGCCGGCCAACGCCGACACGGTGCACTGGGGCTACTTCAGCAGGAACCTGAAGCCGCAGGTCGAGATCGCGTCGGGCGACTTCGTCACGATCGAGACCCTCACGCACCAGGCCAGCGACGATGCCGAGCGGATGATCCAGGGCGATCCGGGTGCCGAGAGCGTCTATCTGTGGACCAAGGACAAGAAGGGCGTCGCGCGGCGCGGGGCGGGCCCGGAGGATGCCAAGCTCGGGCCGGGCGGCGGTCTCGGCGTCCACATCTGCACCGGCCCGGTGGCGATCCGCGGAGCTGAGCCGGGCGACGTGCTGGAGGTCCGCATCCTCGACGTCGCGCCGCGGCCCTGCGCCAACCCGAAGTTCAAGGGCCTAGCGTTCGGAAGCAACGCCGCCGCCTGGTGGGGCTACCACTACAAGGACCTCATCACCGGCGACCGGCCGCGCGAGGTGGTGACGATCTACGAGGTCGACGCCACCGGCACGCGCGACTGGGCGAAGGCGGTCTACAGCTTCCGCTGGCCCGGCGTGACCGACCCGAACGGGATCGCGCACCCGACGATCGACTATCCGGGGCTGCTGGTCGATCACACGAAGACCGAGCGCAACTTCGACGTCCTGAAGGGCATCCGCGTGCCGATCCGCCCCCATTTCGGGACGATGGGCTTGGCGCCGGCCGAAGCCGACATGGTGAACTCGATCCCGCCGAGCTACACCGGCGGCAACATCGACAACTGGCGCATCGGCAAGGGGGCGACGATGTACTATCCGGTCGCCGTGCCGGGTGCGCTGTTCTCGGTCGGCGATCCGCATGCCAGCCAGGGCGATTCGGAACTCTGCGGCACCGCGATCGAGTGCTCGCTCACCGGCACGTTCCAGTTCGTGCTGCACAAGAAGCAGGACCTGCCCGGCACCGCGCTCGAGAGCCTCGACTTCCCGATGATCGAGACGCGCGACGAGTGGGTCCTCTCGGGCTTCAGCTATCCGAACTACCTCAAGGACCTCGGGCCGGCCGCGCAGGACGCGATCTTCCAGAAGTCCTCGATCGACCTCGCGATGCGCGACGCCTTCCGCAAGATGCGGCAGTTCCTGATGCACGCGAAGGGACTGACCGAGGACGAGGCGATCTCGCTGATGTCGATCGCGGTTGATTTCGGCATCACGCAGGTGGTCGACGGCAACTGGGGCGTCCACGCCATCGTGAAGAAGGCGATCTTCGCCGAGCGAACGGCTTGAGCCCCGACCGGAGCGCCACGCTCCGGTCCCGTACCCGGATTGTCACCCGACGCGGACGCGCCCTTCCAGGCCGGCGATGCGGGCGAGGCCCCGGACGCGGTTGAGCAGGCGGTCGCCGTTCAGCGCGTCCCATTCGGGCGGCAGGCTCAGGACGACGCGGCCGTCCTCGATGCTGAGCGGCATGCGGCGGAGCGCGCCTTCCATGCCGGCGGTCATCGGGAAGGCGACGCGCAGCAGCGCGCCGATGAGGCGGGCGCGCTCGAACAGGCGCGGGCCCGCGAGCGCCCGCAGCATCGGGTTCGCCTTTTCCGGGGCGACGCCCTCGTGGCGGAAGTAGATCGCCAGGGCGAGGAAGCCGCGGCCGGGATGGTCGATGCCGACGAAGGCAGCGTTCTGGATGATCGCGATGCTCTGCTCGCCGCGGTAGTCGGGATGCGCCCGCCAGCCGATGTCGGACAGGAGGCAGGCGGCGTGGCGCAGCCGGCGCTCGTCGGCGGTCTCCGGCCCGTCCAGCGCCGCCACGAACCGGTCGGTCCAGGCGATCAGCTCGTCGGCGTGGCGCGGCGAACGCGCGCGCAGCTGATTCAGCTCGGCGCAGGAGGCGAGCAGCGGATCGAGCGCCCGGGTCTCGCGGTCGACCTGCTCGTAGAGCAGGCCCTCGCGCACGCCGGAGGCCGAGATCGCGACCTCGCGCGGGCGGCCGACGCGGATGATCTCCTCCAGCACCACCGCGCCGTAGGCCAGGAGCGGTCGCCGCGCCTCGGAGATCGCCTCGACGTCCTGCAGCGTCGCGGCGTCGGATTGCTCGACGACCTGGAGGAAGCTCAGCTCGTCCGTCGGCTCGACGCTGTAGCCGTGCATCACGTGGACGGGATATTGCCGCGCGGCCTGGTGAAGGCGGGCGAGCGCCCGCCAGGTGCCGCCGACGGCGTAGAAGGTGCGGCCGCGCAGGGTCTCGAGCTGCGGCGCGGCCTTCTTCATGTGCTCGCGCACGATCTTGCCGGCCTTCTTCAGCGAGCCGCCGGAGAGGTCCTGCAGCGCGAGGCCGCCAAGCGGCATCGTCACGCCCTGCCCGACCACGGCGCCGCGCACGTCGACGAGCTCCAGCGAGCCGCCGCCGAGGTCGCCGACGACGCCGTCCGGCGCATGGAAGCCCGAGACCACGCCGAGCGCCGACAGCTCGGCCTCGCGCCGCCCCGACAGCAGCTCGATGCGCGTGCCGCAGGCCGCCTCGGCGGCCTCGAGGAAGGCGGGCCCGTTGGAGGCGTCGCGGGCGGCGGCGGTGGCGAGGACGAACAGCCGCGAAACCCGCATGGTCTCGCACAGCACCCGGAAACGGGCGAGCGCGGCGAGCGCCCGGCGCACCGCCTCGTCGTTAAGGCGGCCGGTGGTGAGGACGTTGCGGCCGAGCCCGCACAGGACCTTCTCGTTGTAGAGCGGCGTCGGGGCCCGGCTCAGGCCGTCATAGGCGACGAGGCGGACCGAGTTCGAGCCGATGTCGATGATCGCGACGGGCGCGTTGACCAAGGCCGGCTCCCGGTCGGCGGAATGGGCGAGCGTGAGGTTGGCGCGATGGGGACCCAAGCAACGACCTCGCTGTATGATACCGATCGGCTCGTCGAACGCACGTCTGGATGACCCGGCGGCGCGATCCGCACCGCCCGATCCGTGTATCCGGCCGGGGGCCGGACGATCAGCCCCGCTGCGCGCGACGGCTGAGAGCCCGCGGGCTCGACTTCTTCGACGACTTGCCGCGACCGGACAGGCTCGGGTTCGTCATGAAGTACTTGTGCGCGTTGAACGGTTCCTCGCACTCGGCGGGGTGGATGCGCTCGGCGCCGCCCGATGCCAGTACACGCCAGCTCTGGCGGTTGTCGAGAAGGTTGGCCAGCATGATCTGGTCGAGAACCTGTTGATGAACCGTCGGGTTGCTGATCGGCAGCAGCGACTCGACGCGGCGGTCCAGGTTGCGGCTCATCAGGTCGGCCGACGAGATGTAGACCGTCGCCTTCGGGTGCGGCAGCCCGACGCCGTTGCCGAAGGCGTAGATGCGCCCGTGCTCGAGGAAGCGCCCGACGATCGACTTCACGCGGATCGTCTCGGACAGGCCCGGCACGCCCGGCCGCAGGCAACAGATGCCGCGGACCACGCAGTCGATCTGCACGCCCTCCTGCGAGGCATCGTAGAGCGCGTCGATGATCTGCGCATCGACCAGCGAGTTGCACTTGATCCAGATCGCGGCCGGCCGGCCCGCCCTGGCGTGGGCCGCCTCCGCCTCGATGTCGGCCAGCAGCCGCGCCTTGGCGGTCAGCGGCGAGACCGACATCCGCTCCAGCTGCGCCGGCTCGGCGTAGCCGGTGATGAAGTTGAAGATCCGCGAGACGTCGCGCGCCACCGCCGGGTCGGCGGTGAAGAACGACAGGTCGGTGTAGATGCGGGCGGTGATCGGGTGATAGTTGCCGGTGCCGACGTGGCAGTAGGTCACGAGCTTGTCGCCCTCGCGCCGCACCACCATCGACAGCTTGGCGTGGGTCTTCAGCTCGACGAAGCCGAACACCACCTGCGCGCCGGCCTTCTCGAGGTTGCGCGCCCAGCGGATGTTGGCCTCCTCGTCGAAGCGCGCCTTCAGCTCGACCAGCGCGGTGACCGACTTGCCGAGCTCGGCGGCCTCGGCGAGCGCCGCGACGATCGGCGAGTTCGACGAGGTGCGGTAGAGCGTCTGCTTGATCGCGACGACGTTCGGGTCGCGCGCGGCCTGGGCCAGGAACTGCACCACCGAATCGAACGATTCGTAGGGGTGGTGGACGCAGAAATCCTTTTGGCGGATCGCCGCGAACACGTCGCCGCCGCTCTCGCGGATGCGCTCGGGGAAGCGCGGATTGTACGGCTTGAACTTGAGGTCGGGCCGGTCGATCCCGACGATCTGCGACAGCTCGTTGAGCGCCAGCATGCCCTCGACGATGAACACCGCGTCCGCGCCGATCTCGAGCTCGTCGCAGACGAAGCTGCGCAGGTCCTCCGGCATGCCGGACTCGACCTCGAGGCGGATGACGATGCCGCGGCGGCGCTGCTTCAGCGCGGTCTCGAAATGCAGGACGAGGTCCTCCGCCTCCTCCTCGATCTCGAGGTCCGAATCCCGGATCACCCGGAAGGCGCCCTGCCCCTTCACCAGGTAGCCCGGGAACAGGCGCCCGGTGAACAGCACGATCACCTGCTCGATGGCGATGAAGCGCGCGACCGTGTCGTCCTCGATCGCCGGGAGCCGCACGAAGCGGTCGAGCACGCCCGGCATGCGGATCAGCGCGCGCAGCACGCGGCCGTCGCGCGGACGCATCAGCATCAGCGCGATCGTGGTGCCGAGGTTCGGGATGAACGGGAACGGGTGGGCCGGGTCGATCGCCAGCGGCGTCAGCACCGGGAAGACGTGGTTGAGGAAGTACTCCTCCAGCCACGCGGCGTGCTCCGGGCGCAGCGCGTCGGGCTCGACCAGGGCGACGACGCCGTCGAGCTCCTCGCGCAGCTCGCGCCAGCGCGCCTGCTGGTCCTCCGCGAGCTTCGACACGCCGGTGCCGATGCGCGCGAGCTGCTCGGACGGCGACAGCCCGTCCTGCGACGGCAGCGTCAGCCCGGCGCGGACCTGATCGTGCAGGCCGGCGACGCGGACCATGAAGAACTCGTCGAGGTTGTTGGCCGAGATCGAGAGGAAGCGCAGCTTCTCCAGCAGCGGATGCGACGGGTTCGCGGCCTCTTCGAGGACGCGCCGGTTGAACTGCAGCCACGACAGCTCGCGGTTGACGAAGCGCTCCGGCGAAAGCCGCAGGGCGCGGCCGGCCTCGAGGATCGTCTCGCGCGCGGCCTTGTCGTCGTCGGCCGCCGGCGGCTCGGGGATCTCGGCGGTGGTCGGCCACTCGTCGCCGGCGGCCTCGGATGCTGAGGGACGGCGCGAGGTCCGTGCGGATGCCGGCGCCCGGCGCGGCGCGCGCTTCGGCGCCGCGTCGTCTCCGGCTTCGGTGACGTCGTCCGCACGATCGAGGGCGTCCACGTTCGATTCGATGTCCGACAACCCTGCCACTCCTCACCTGCCGCCTGTCGCGGCGTCCCTAACATGGGTGCTCTGCCGGAATGCGACACTGCCGTGACGGTCGGCGACGGACGAGCCCGTTCCTCGGCGACGGCCGGCGGCGTCCGACCGATCGCGATCAGTCGTCCTCGTCGTCGCCGCCATCCGCGATCCCGAGGCGTTCGAGGACCGCGAGCGCCAGCGGCCGCGTGATGCGGCGGCCGCGGCCGAGGGCGTCGCGGTCGAGCTCGGTCACCACCTCGCGGGCGCGCCCGAGGGAGCGGTCGATGCGCAGGGCGACGGCGTCGATCACCCGGAGATCGACCACGAGCTGCCGATCGACGAACAGCTTGACGATGACCGCGCGCAGCAGCGCGTCGTCTGGCTCGCGGATCGCGACGCCCGGCGCCAGCCTCAGGCGCGAGCGCAGGTCGGCCACCGTCAGGCCGATCTGGTCGATCGCCGCGCCGCTGGTCAGCAGCACCGGGCATTTTCGCTCGCGGGCGAGGTTGAGCAGGTGGAACAGGGCGGCCTCGTCGCGGCCCGGGCGGTCGATGTCCTCGATCACCAGGGCGCCGTTCGAGATGCAGTGGGTCACGGTCTCCGCCGTGACCTCGGCCGCCGGCACGGTCCAGGCATGGGCCCGCGTCGCCCAGATCGAGGCGAGATGGCTCTTGCCGCTGCCCGGCGGGCCGGTGAGCACGAGCACGGTGTCCGGCCAATCGGGCCAGGCCTCGATCGACGCGTAGGCGGCCTCGTTGGCCGTGCCGACCAGGAAATCCTCGCGGCCGTAGCGCGGATCGAGCGGCAGGTCGAAGGCCAGTTGCTTCGGGGGGGCGTTCTCGCGCATGCGGCGCCCAGGGTGACCGTGCCGGCCCGACAGTCAAGCGCCAAGGCTCAAGGCCGCGGCACCTCGATCAGCACCGGCTGCTCGGCGTGGTAGAGCCGGCTCTGCAGGTAGCGCGACAGGGCGAAGCGCACGACGACGCCGATTGAGGCCGCAACCGGCACTGCGAGCAGAAGCCCGAGGAAGCCGAACAGCGAGCCGAAGGCGAGCAGCGCGAACATCAGCCAGACCGGATGCAGGCCGACGGATTCGCCGACGAGCTTGGGCGCGATCACGTTGCCCTCGAGGAACTGCCCGACGAGGAACACGCCCACTGTCAGCCCGAGATGCAGCCAGTCCGAGCCCGGCCAGAACTGCACCAGCGCGACGCCGACCGAGAGCAGGAAGCCGGTGAGCGTGCCGACATAGGGGATGAAGGTGAGGAAGCCGGCGATCAGCCCGATCAGCACGCCGAAGTTCAGCCCGACGAGCCACAGGCCGACCGCGTAGAAGGTGCCGAGGATCAGGCAGACCAGCGTCTGGCCGCGGACGAAGCCGATGATCGCGCGATCGATCTGCGCGGCGAGCCGGCGCACCGTCGTGCGGTGGCGCGGCGGCACCCAGGTGTCGAGCGTCGCGATCATCCGGTCCCAGTCGACGAGGATGTAGAACGCGACCACCGGCGTCACCACCAGCAGCGAGATCACCGAGATCACGGCCTGCGAGCCGGACCAGATCGACTTGAGGAAGGCGAGCAGCCACGCGCCGCCCTGCGTCGCCAGGGTCCCGACCGAGGATTGCAGCTCGTTGACCACGTCGGCGCCGCCGAGCCGCTGCAGCACCGGGCCGGCCCGCTCGGCGATGATGCCCTGCAGCCGTCCGATCATGCCGGGCAGGCTGTTGATCAGCGCCGCCACCTGGTTGGCGGCGAGCGGCACCAGGATCAGCAGCGACACGATCAGGCCGGCGACGAACATCGCCAGGATCAGCAGGCTCGCCGTCAGCCGACCGAGGCCGAGGCGCTCGAGCCGGTCGGCCAGCGGATCGAGCAGGTAGGCGAGCGCGATGCCGGCCACGAAGGGCAGCATCACCTCCCGCAGCAGGTAGACCACGATGCCGAGGCCGACGAGCGCCGCCAGACCGATCACAGCCCTGCCGCGCATCGACGCCCTCCCCTGCGAACTCGCGTGGGGACAGTGGGAAGGCGGTTCCGAACGGTCAAGGCTGCCGCCGGTGCCCGCCATGCCGTGGAGCGGCCGCGGCGCGTCATTTTCTTGTGGCCCGACGGGTTCGGTCGGCGCGAATCTCGGCTAAAGCAGCCCCGGACCACAGGAACGGAACGCGGATGACGGCCGAGACCACGAACGGGCTGACCTACGCGCATGCGGGCGTCGACATCGATGCCGGCAACGCGATGGTCGAGACCATCAAGCCGCTGGTGCGCGCCACGCGCCGGCCCGGGGCCGACGCGGAGATCGGCGGGTTCGGCGGCCTGTTCGACCTCAAGGCCGCGGGCTTCAAGGACGCGATCCTGGTGGCCGCCAACGACGGCGTCGGCACCAAGGTGAAGATCGCGATCGAGACCGGTCGGCACGACACGATCGGCATCGACCTCGTGGCGATGTGCGTCAACGACATCATCGTCCAGGGCGCCGAGCCGCTGTTCTTCCTCGACTACTACGCCACCGGCAAGCTCGTGCCGGGCGTCGGCGCCGACATCGTCCGCGGCATCGCCGAGGGCTGCCGCCAGGCCGGCTGCGCCCTGATCGGCGGCGAGACCGCCGAGATGCCAGGCCTCTACGACGGCGCAGACTACGACCTCGCCGGGTTCTCGGTCGGCGCGGCCGAGCGCGGCACCCTGCTGCCGAAGCCCGGCATCCGCGCCGGAGACGCGGTGCTCGGCCTGCCCTCCTCCGGCGTGCACTCGAACGGCTTCTCGCTGGTCCGCCGCATCGTCGCGCGCACCGGCCTGGCCTGGGACGCGGCCGCGCCGTTCGCCCCCGGGAGGACGCTGGGCGAGGCGTTGCTGGAGCCGACGCGGATCTACGTGAAGCCGCTGCTCGCGGTGTTGAAGGCGACCGACGGGATCAAGGCGCTCGCCCACATCACCGGCGGCGGCTTCCCGGACAACCTGCCCCGTGTCCTGCCCGACGACGTCGGCATCACGATCGACCTCGACGCGGTCCGCCCGCCGCCGGTCTTCGGCTGGCTCGCGCGGGAGGGCGGCGTCGCCGAAGCCGAGATGCTGCGCACCTTCAACTGCGGCATCGGCATGGTGCTGGTGGTCGCCGAGGAGCGCGCCGAGGCGGTGATTCGGGCCCTCGCCGAGGCCGGCGAGGCACCGGTGCGGCTCGGGGCGATCACCGCCCGCGGCCCGGAGCCCGTCGCGTTCACCGGCCGCCTCGCGCTTTAATGGCGGCGAAGCCCAGAACGCGCGTCGCCATCCTGATCTCGGGCCGCGGCTCGAACATGGTCTCGCTGATCGAGGCGGCGAAGGCGCCGGATTACCCGGCCGAGATCGTGCTGGTGCTCTCGAACCGGCCGGAGGCCGGCGGCCTCGCCCATGCGCGTTCCGTCGGCATCCCAGCGCACGCGATCGACCACACCACGTTCTCCGACCGCGCGACCTTCGACGCCGCGCTTGACGCCGAGCTGCGCGCGGCCGGCGTCGAGCTGGTGTGCCTCGCCGGCTTCATGCGGATCTTCTCGGCGGGCTTCGCCGAGGCCTGGGCCGGGCGGATGATCAACATCCACCCGTCCCTGCTGCCGCTGTTCAAGGGCACGCACACCCACGCGCAGGCGCTCGCCGCCGGCGTCCGCCTCCACGGCTGCACGGTGCATTACGTGGTGCCGGAACTCGATGCCGGCCCGATCGTGGCGCAGGCGGCGGTCCCGGTGCGTTCGGGCGACGATCCCGACAGCCTCGCGGCGCGGGTGATCGTGCAGGAGCACAGGCTCTACCCGGCAGCGCTCGCGCTGGTGGCTGGGGGGCGTGCCCGGTTGGAGGGCGAGCGCGTCGTGATCGACGACGATCGCGGCGCGGCCGACGCGGCCCTGCTGAGCCTGTAGCGTTCCGCGCCTTCCCTCCCCCGCAGAAGGGAGAGGGAAAGCCTCGTACTTGTTTCTAGACCGGCCGCTGCAGCTTGCACGAATCCAGTGCGTTCAGCGCCTTGGCGCGGGCGGAATCGTTGAAGTAGCCGGTGGCGCGGTAGGCCTCGATCTCGGACTCGTCGAGCGAGCGCATGGTCTGCTTCGCGTAGCAGCCGCAGGGGCGCTCCAGCGAGGCTTCCGGCGCGTTGGTGATGCGGGCCTGGACCACGGCGCAGGCGTGGCGCACGCGGCCTTCGAGGTTGGCCTTCGGCACCGTGCGCAGCGCCGGGTCGGGCTGGTACTGATCGAACGGCGCGGAGGACCCGCTGGCGAGGGCGGCGGTCGCGGCGAGCGAGAGCAGGCCGGCGGCGATCAGGGACAGGCGGCGGGTCGTCATGGCAGGTCCATTGGCGAGATCTGGAAATCCGACGCCGTTGGACTCTCTGGCCGCCTGCTTCGTCAATGACGGTGCGGCCACACCGCCCTCCATTCCGGGCGATGTGGCGTTCTACCGAGCCGAAGGCGTCCCCGGTGTGTTCCGGCGACCACCCTCGGGCACGAGGTTCCCGCGTTCCTCAGCCGACGATGTCGGAATCCTGGAAGAACTGCGCGATTTCCATCTTGGCGTTGTCGGCACTGTCCGAGCCGTGGACGGTGTTCTCGCCGACCGATTCCGAGAAGGTCTTGCGGATGGTGCCCTCGGCGGCCTGGGCCGGGTTCGTCGCGCCCATCACCTCACGGTACTTCGCGACGGCGTTCTCGCCCTCGAGCACCTGAACCACCACCGGGCCCGAGGTCATGAAGGTCACGAGCTCGCTGAAGAACGGGCGCTCCTTGTGGATCTCGTAGAACTTCTCGGCCTGGGCCTGGCTCATCTGGATGCGGCGCTGGCCGACGATCCGCAGGCCCGCCTTCTCGATGACCGCGTTGACGGCGCCGGTGAGGTTCCGCTTGGTCGCGTCGGGCTTGAGGATGGAGAAGGTGCGCTCGGTGGCCATGGTCAGTCCGCTTCGGAGGAAAATAAAAAACGCCAGCAAGCGCGTCGCGAAAAACGCTTTGGCGCCGGGCTTATAGCGAGGGCGCCGGACACCCTCAACCCGAGCCTGCACGATGCTTGGCCATGGCAACGCTGCAACACTGCCGAAAAATCGCCCGAATGCGGGGGCTGAGTGATCTCACGAACTCCACCCGCCCCGCGCCGTCAGGCGCCAGCTTCGGAGCTACCTGCATGCGTCTCGCCCTCGCCGCCACCCTCCTCCTCGCCGGCATCGCCTCGGCGCACGCCCAGTCGAGCAAGGATCCCTCCGGCACCTGGCTGACCGAGGACGGCCGCGCGAAGATCCGCATCGACCGCTGCGGCGCCGGCCAGGCTCAGGTCTGCGGCAAGGTGGTGTGGCTCAAGGTCGCCACCACGGAAGCCGGCGCGCCGCGCACGGACATCAAGAACCCCGATCCGAAGAAGCGCTCGCGCCCCGTGCTCGGCCTGCCGCTGATCGAGGGCCTGCAGCCGGACGAGGCGAAGTTCTCCGGCAGCATCTACAACATCGAGGAAGGCAAGATCTATCAGGTCAGCCTCGAGCGCGAGAACGCCTCGGAGCTGTCGGTCTCGGGCTGCCTGCTCAAGGTGCTGTGCGGCTCGCAGACCTGGACCAAGGTGCCGGACGTGAACCAGCAGGCCGCGAATGTCGGCGCCGAGCCGGCGCCGCAGAAGCCGGCCAAGCCCGCCGCCAAGTAGGCGGGACTGCTCCCCTGCGGACGCCGTCGATGGCGGCGTCCGATCAGCATGCCGGCGCACCCGATCAGATCGCGGAGAGGCCTCTCTGCACGGCGGGCCGTGCCAGGACCCGGTCGAGCCACGCCTTCACGTTCGGCAGCGCGCCGAGGTCGACGCCCTGCTTGCCGGTGAACTTCGCCCACGGCACCGTCGCCATGTCGGCGATGGAGTAGTCCCCGGCGAGGTACTCGCGATCCGCCAGCCGCCTGTCGAGCACGCCGTAGAGCCGGTTGGTCTCGGCGGTGAACCGCTCGATCGCGTAGGGGATCTTCTCCTTCGCGTAGATCTTGAAATGGTGGGTTTGGCCGAGCATCGGCCCGAAGCCGGCGCATTGCCAGAACAGCCACTCGTCGACCGCGACGCGCGCCCGCTCGTCGGCCGGATAGAAGCGGCCGGTCTTGCGCCCGAGGTATTGCAGGATCGCGCCGGATTCGAAGATCGAGACCGGCTCGCCGCCCGGCCCGTCGTGATCGACGATCGCCGGGATCTTGTTGTTCGGCGAGATTTCGAGGAACGCGGGCGCCATCTGCTCGCCCTTGGCGATGTCGACCGGGACGACCCGATACGGCAGGCCGCACTCCTCCAGCATGATCGGGATCTTCCAGCCGTTCGGCGTGCTCCAAGTGTGGAGATCGATCAGTTTGCCGGTCACGGCCGCCATCGCTTGCCTTCGCTCTCCAACGGATCGGCCGGCCGTCACGACGGGCCCCGTCTGCCGACGGTAGCTACCTCGGAACTCGGCGCGTACTCAAGGGCGGCCGATCACCGCTCACGTTTTCGAGAGATCACCGGGTCACCTGTTGCCGCTCGGTCGTTCGGCCTTGTCCTCGGCCAAGCTTGGCGATGTGGTGGGGCGAGGTAGCGCACGTCGCGATTCGACGTGCCGCCCCGGAGGGTCCGCCGTCATGTTCGCCCGTTTCCTCGCGATCGCCGCCTTCGCCGTTCCGCTGGCCCTCGCCCAGCCGGTCCTGGCCAAGGATCCGCCCCCGGCCAAGCCGACCGAGACGCCGATGGCCGCGCCGGCCGCGCCAGCGGCCAAGCCCGACGCCGCCCCGAGCGCGGGGCAGATGGCGGCGCGCCAGCGCCAGAAGACCTGCGGCGCGCAGTGGCGGGCGCTGGCCGACGCCGAGAAGGTGTCGCAGGGCCCGAGGTGGCCGCAATACTGGAGCAAGTGCAACAAGCGCCTGAAGGGCGAGAAGGCCTGACGGATCGTCCTGCGTTCCGGCGGGTTGTGCGTTCTGGTACCCAAGCGTAACCGAACGCGATGATGACGGAACGACAGGCGCTGCAGCGCACGGTGGCGGTGGTGGCGATCGTTCCGATCGCGGCCGGATTGTATGGCGTGGTCTTCGGCATGAACGGCCTGGAGGCCGGCCTGCCCGACATCTCGGCCGACAGCCATTTCCGCTACCTGTCCGGCCTGCTCACCGGCATCGGCATCCTGTTCCTGACCTGCGTCGCCGGGATCGAGGAGAAAGGCCGGCTCTTCCGGTTCCTCACCCTCGTCGTCGTGCTCGGCGGGCTCGCGCGCCTGCTCGGCCTGTGGCTCACCGGCGTCCCGTCACTGACGATGCTCGCGGCGCTCGGCATGGAGCTCGGCGTCACGCCGCTGCTCTGCCTGTGGCAGGCGCGGATCGCCGGGCGGGCGCGGGACGCCGCCGCGATCGTGGAGACAGGGGCCGCCCCCGGCACGCCGGCGCGATGAGCGAGGCCGCCACCGAAACCACGCCCTGGCTCGGCCGGATGGTCGACCGGCTCGACGCGATCGTGCCGAAGCCGTCCACCTGGGCCTTCGCCCTGCGGATCTGGCTGGCGATGATGTTGGCGCTCTACGCCGCGTTCTGGTTGCAGCTCGACAGCGCGTCGTCGGCCGCCACCGGCGTGGCGATCCTGGCGCAGCCGAAGCGCGGGCAGGCGATCTCGAAGGCCGCCTACCGCTTCCTCGGCACCGTGATCGGCGGCATCGTCGCGATCGTGTTCATGGCGCTGTTCGCGCAGGACCGGGTGACGCTGCTGGTCGCGTTCGCGGTTTGGATCGGGGTCTGCGTCTTCATCGCCCAGTACCTGCAGGACACCCGCGCCTACGGCGCGATGCTGTCCGGCTACACCGTGGCGATCATCGCGCTCGCGCATATCGATGCGCCGCAGACGACGTTCGACGCGGCGGTCGGGCGCCTGGCCGCGATCACGGTCGCGATCGTCACCATCACCTTCATCAACGACGCCCTCGCCTCCCCGAGCACGTGGCGAACGTTGCTGCCGACGCTGGCCTCGGCCTATGCGGGCACCAGGACCTTCGCCCGCGAGGCGTTCACGTCGGGCGATCCCGGGCCGCTGCGGACCGCCGCGCTGATCCGGACGATCGCGCCGATGCGGGCGGATGCCAGCGCCATCGCCGGCGAGCTCGACGACGGCCCCTACCGGGCGGCCGGCGCCCGCAGCGCCATCGCGGCGCTCTACGTGATGACGGCGGCGAGCCGTGCCGCGGCGAACGCGGCCGCGTCCCTGCGCCATCCGAGCTCGGCGGTCGAGGAGGCGATCGGGCTGTGCCGCGAGGTCGCGTCCGGCGGGGTCGGCGAACCGGATGCCGGCCGCCTCGACCGGATCGATGCACGCCTGCGCGACCTTGTCGATGCGGCGGTCCGCGATGGGCGCCGGCCGCTGGACGAACTGGTGGCGCTCCAGCGCTGCCTCGACTTCGTCAACGCCGCGACTTTCGCCGACGACGGCCTGCGCGCCCTCGCCGACGGCCACGTGCCGCTGCGCGACGTCAAGCTTCCGACCCACCGCGACTTCCCCGTGGCCCTGCGCGCCGCGTTGCGGGTGGCGATCGGCTTCGGGCTCACAGCCGCCTTCATGGTCCTCTCGGGCCTGCCGCAGACCTCGTTCGCGCTGGTCCAGGTCGCCTCGACCTGCGCGCTGTCCTCGACCGCGCCCGATCCGAAGAAGTTCGCCGTCGGCGTCCTCATCGGCATGCCGCTGGCCTCGCTGTTCGCCGGCATCGTGCTGTTCGGCTTCCTCAACGGGAACCAGGGTTTCCCGCTGCTCGCGATCGCGATGATCGTGCCGGTGTTCGTCGCCTGCTTCCTGTCGCTGAACCCGTCCACCTTCGGCATCGGCTTCATCGCGCTGGTGTTCACGCCCGTGCTGATCGCGCCCGAGAACCCACAGAGCTACGACCCGCAGACCTTCCTGATGAACGCGGTGCTGGTGATGGCCTCCGCGGTCATCCTGTTCCTCGCCGTCCGGCTGGTGCTGCCGATCTCGGCCTCGCAGCATCGCGCCTTTGCCCTCGATTCCGCCAAGCGCGCCCTGGCGGAAGCGCTGGCGGGCGAAGGCGGCGACGCGACCACGCGGACCAGCCTGAACGCCGACCGCTTGTTCCAGTTCGCCGGATACACCTCCGGCAGCCGCGCCGTGCGGCACATGGCGATGGTGCACGCCTTCGCCCTGTCTCAGCTCGAATCCGCGGCGGCGCGTGCGCACGCTCAGATGCGGCTGCTGACCGGCACCGAGGCGATGCGTGCCCCCGTCGCGGAGGGCCGCGAGGCCTTGGCGCGCGGCGATGCCTGGCGCCTGCAGGACGCGGCCCGCGACCTCCTCCGCGCCGCGGCCGATAACGAGCGCGGCACGCGCATGACGGTCGCGCGCGCGGCGACCGACCTGGTGGCCGCCGCACGCGTTATCGAGCGTCATCGGCGCTTCCTCGTGCGCCTCGACATGCCCGGTTTTTGAAACGAAGGGGTCCCGGAAGGCGACGATGCGTCACGAACTGCAAATCGGCGGGATCCTAGTCTCGCCCTTCGTCGCCTATGCGCTGGGCGCCTTCGCGATCCTGATCGCGCTACGCTTCGTCTTCGCGCGCATCCGCTTCAGCCGCTACGTCGCCAACCCGCCGCTCGCCGAGGCCGGGATCTACGTCTGCGTGCTCGCCCTCCTGATCGTGTTGCTGTGATGGCCGACGAGGACGACCCCAAGGCCTCGACGGCCGATCGCGCGGACGCGACGCGCGCCGACCCGCCGGCGCTCGCCGACGACCGCCCGGCCCGTGCCCGGCGCGGGCGCATCGGAAAGGTCCTTCGGCTCGCCGCGACCGGGGTGATCCTGCTGCTCGCCTTCCTCGCCGCGGCGGTGGTCTGGTCGTACTACGTCACCGCGCCGTGGACGCGCGACGGGCGGGTGCGGGTCCAGGTCGCCAGCATCGCGCCGCAGGTGTCGGGGCAGATCGTCGAGCTTCGCGTCGGCGACAACCAGACCGTGAAGCGCGGCGACGTTCTCTACGTGATCGATCCGTTCGACTTCGAGGTGAACGTCGCCTCGGCCGAGGCCGAGGTGAAGAACCGCGAGGCCGACCTTTCCGTCAAGAACGCCCAGTCGGCGCGGCGGCAGGCGCTGACCACGGTCTCGACCTCCGTCGAGGAGAAGCAGCAATACGCGGGCACCGCCAAGATCGCCGAGGCGGCCTTGGAGACCGCCAAGGCACAGCTGTCGCAGGCCAAGACCAACCTCGCGCGCACCCAGGTGAAGTCCACCGTCAATGGCCGGGTGACCAACTTGCTGCTGCGCACCGGCGACTACGCCTCGACGGGCACCTCGAACATCTCGGTGATCGACACGGACTCGTTCTGGGTCGACGGGTATTTCGAGGAGACCAAGATGGAGAACATCCATGTCGGCGACCCGGCCGAGATGGCGCTGATGGGCTATTCCGGGCACCTGCGCGGCACGGTCGAGAGCATCACGCAGGGCATCTCCACCGCGAATGCGGCACCGAGCACGCAGGGCCTCCCCAACGTCGATCCGGTCTACACCTGGGTGCGGCTGGCGCAGCGGGTGCCGGTGCGGATACGCATCGGCCACGTGCCGCCGGGCGTTCCCCTGGTCGCCGGCATGACCGCGACGGTCGTCGTCGGCGAGGGCGGCACGCCGCCGCCGGCCTGGTTCATGGATCTGCGCCGGCGCATCACCGGCGAGCCGGCGCCGACCCGGGAGGCGGAGGCCGAGAAGCGCTGAGGCCGGCGCCGTCCGAGCCCGCCGGGCCGTGTTGCAGAGAACCGCGGCCTGCCGCGTTGTCCCTGTACCGGCGCGCCCGGATGCGCGGGCTCGCGAGGAACGCCATGACACGCCGCCTCCTGCACGTCCTCATCGCCGCCGCCGTGCTGGCGCTGGCCGCGACCGGCGCCCGGGCCGCGCCTGCCAAGGCGGCGGTGTTCGACGTCCAGTTCGCGAACCTGTCGCCCGTCGCCCCCGACGCGGCCGAGACGGGGCGCCTGAAGCGCATCAGCACCGTGTTTCGCGACCTTCTGCAGAACAAGGGCCTGTTCACGGTGGTCTCGGCCGAGCCGGTCCGCGAGGAGGTCGCCAGGAGCGCGGACCTGCGTCCCTGCAACGGCTGCGCCGTCACCGTCGCGAAAAGGCTCGAGGCCGACACCGCGATCACCGGCGAGGTCCAGAAGGTCTCGAACCTGATCCTCGACCTCGATGTCTACGTGAAGCCGGTCGCCGACGACGCGCCGAAGCAGGCCTGCAGCGTCGACCTGCGCGGCAACACCGACGAATCGTTCGATCGCGCCGTGCCCCACATGGTCGAGAACAACATGAGCGACGGGCCGTAGGACCGGTCGATCCTAAGGATCTCGCAGAGCTTGCGACGCCGACCCGATCGATGTCGCGACGCATCAAGAGGTCGCCCATCATCGTCCAGGCGATCTTTTGCGGTGCGATCGACTATTCGCACATGCGAAGACTGGAAAGAGCAGCCGAAATGCACGCTTGACGTCGTGGTCTGTCGGGATCAGTCTATCTCCGTGCTTCGCCGATGGCGAAGCCGAGGCCGACCGGTGGGGTGAGCCTTCCGCCGGAGCAGGCAGGAGGAGACGAGCATGACTCCACCGCAGCGCGACGCCGCCACGACGACTTCGTGACCTGTTCGGCCCGAGGTCCAGCGGCATCAGACGGACGACGGACGGAAGCGGCCTCAGGGGCGCAGAAGCGGCCGGCACGGCTCGCCTTCGAATGCGCGAAATGCCCCGGCTCGGCCGCTTCCGCCCGGTTCTCAGATTCTACTCGATCCCGAGCTTGCTCTTGAGCAGGGCGTTGACCGCCGCCGGGTTCGCCTTGCCGCCGGTGGCCTTCATGGTCTGGCCGACGAACCAGCCGAGCAGCGTCGGCTTCTCCTTCGCCTGCTGAACCTTGTCGGGGTTCTTGGCGATGATGTCGTCGACCGCCGCCTCGATCGCGCCGGTATCGGTGACCTGCTTCATGCCGCGGGCCTCCACGACCGCGCGCGGGTCTCCGCCTTCCGTCCAGACGATCTCGAACAGGTCCTTGGCGATCTTGCCCGAGATGACGCCCTCGCCGATCAGGTCGATGATCCGGCCGAGCTGGTCGGCGGAGACCGGCGTCGCGTCGATGCCGAGGCCTTCCTTGTTGAGGCGGCCGAACAGCTCGTTGATCACCCAGTTCGCGGCCGCCTTGCCGTCGCGCCGGCGCGCAACCGCCTCGTAGTAGTCGGCCGACGCCCGCTCGGCTACGAGCACGTTGGCGTCGTAGGCGCTGAGCCCGAAATCGGCGACGAAGCGCGCCTTCTTGGCGTCCGGCAGCTCGGGCAGGCCCTCGGCGAGGGCGTCGACGTAAGCCTGGTCGAACTCGAGCGGCAGCAGGTCCGGATCGGGGAAGTAGCGGTAGTCGTGCGCCTCTTCCTTGGAGCGCATCGAGCGGGTCTCACTCTTGGCCGGATCGTACAGGCGGGTCTCCTGGGAGATCGTGCCGCCATCCTCGATGATCGCGATCTGGCGCCGCGCCTCCGACTCGATCGCCTGGCCGATGAAGCGGATCGAGTTGACGTTCTTGATCTCGCAGCGGGTGCCGAGCGGCTGGCCGGGACGGCGCACCGAGACGTTCACGTCGGCGCGCAAGCTGCCCTTCTCCATGTCGCCGTCGCAGGTGCCGAGGTAGCGCAGGATGGTGCGCAGCTTGGTCACGTAGGCGCGGGCCTCCTCGGAGGAGCGCAGGTCCGGCCGCGAGACGATCTCCATCAGCGCGACGCCGGAGCGGTTGAGGTCGACGAAGCTCTGGGTCGGGTTCTGGTCGTGCAGCGACTTTCCGGCATCCTGCTCGAGGTGCAGCCGCTCGATCCCGACGGTGATCGACTCGCCGTCGAGCAGGTCGACGACGACCTCGCCCTCGCCGACGATCGGGTCCTTGTACTGCGAGATCTGGTAGCCCTGCGGCAGGTCCGGGTAAAAGTAGTTCTTCCGGTCGAACACCGAGCGGTGGTTGATCCGCGCCTTCAGGCCGAGGCCGGTGCGCACCGCCTGGGCCACGCATTCCTCATTGATTACCGGCAGCATGCCGGGCATCGCCGCATCGACCAGCGAGACGTGGTCGTTCGGCTCGGCCCCGAACTCGGTGGAGGCGCCGGAGAACAGCTTCGAGCGGCTGGTGACCTGGGCGTGGATCTCCATGCCGATCACCACCTCCCAGTCGTGCTCGGCGCCCTTGATGAGCTTCTTGGGGTTCACGGGAGCCGTCATGCTCGGACTTTCATGCAACGGGGCGCCGGGGCGCCGCGGAGTGTCGTGGCGGTGTGCGGACTGGTCAAGGCGCGTGCGGCCGCAGGATCCGCCGGGCGGTGAAGCCGAGGATCGACCACAGGATGGCCGCGCCCACCCGCACCGGGAAGAAGGTCGGCCCGTCGTGGCTGACCGGCGCCGGCCACGGGATGCCGATCGCGGTGACCGCCCAGGAGAACAGCACCGCGGCGACGAATCCGGCGATGACCGCGACGAACAGCTTGCCGAACTGATCGGCCGACCAGCCGAGATAGAGGCAGACCGCGATCAGGACCGGATCGAACCCGGCCCAAATCCAGACCGTCCAGGGATAGTAGGGGACCGTCACCACCAGGCCTTCGGCAGGACCGTGCGTCCGGCGGCGCGCTCGATCACCTCGGCGGTGGCGAACAGGGTCTCCTCGTCGAAGGGGCGGCCGATGAGCTGGAGCCCGAGCGGCAGGCCCTGGCCGTCGAGGCCGGCCGGCACCGCGATGCCGGGAAGACCGGCCATGTTCACCGTCACGGTGAAGACGTCGTTGAGGTACATCTCGACCGGGTCGGCCGAGGCCTTCTCGCCGATGCCGAAGGCGGCAGACGGCGTCGCCGGCGTCAGGATCGCGTCGACACCGGCCGCGTAGGCCTCCTCGAAGTCGCGCTTGATCAGCGTGCGGATCTTCTGGGCGCGGACGTAGTAGGCGTCGTAGTAGCCGGCCGAGAGCACGTAGGTGCCGATCATGATCCGGCGCTTGACCTCGCGGCCGAACCCCGCCGCGCGGGTGTTCTCGTACATCGCGGCGATGTCCTTGCCGGGCACCCGCAGGCCGTAGCGCACGCCGTCGTAGCGGGCGAGGTTCGAGGAGGCCTCGGCCGGCGCGACGATGTAGTAGGCCGGCAGCGCCAGCTTGGTGTGGGGCAGCGAGATCTCGCGGATCGTCGCGCCGGCATCCTTCAGCCAGGCGGCGCCGTCGTCCCAGAGCTTCTGGATCTCGGCGGGCATGCCCTCGACCCGATACTCCTTCGGGATGCCGATGGTCAGGCCCTTCACCCCGCGCGAGACCGCGGCCTCGAAATCCGGCACCGGGAGGTCGACGCAGGTGGTGTCGCGCGCGTCGGGGCCGGCCATCGAGCCGAGCAGGATCGCGCAGTCGCGCACCGTGCGGGCGATCGGGCCGGCCTGGTCGAGGGAGGAGGCGAAGGCCACCGTGCCCCAGCGCGAGACGCGGCCGTAGGTCGGCTTGATGCCGACGGTGCCGGTGAAGGCGGCCGGCTGCCGGATCGAGCCGCCGGTGTCGGTCGCGGTGGCGCCGAGGCAGAGATGCGCGGCGACCGCCGCCGCCGAGCCGCCCGACGAGCCGCCCGGGACGATCTTGGCGTCGGAGAGGACGCCGTTTTCCTGCCGGCGCCACGGCGAGATCACGTCGCCGTAGGCGCTGGTCTCGTTCGATGAGCCCATCGCGAACTCGTCGAGGTTGAGCTTGCCCAGCATCACCGCGCCGTCGCGCCAGAGGTTGGCCGAGACGGCGGATTCGTAGTGCGGCTCGAAGGTCTCGAGGATCCTGGAGCCCGCGGTCGTGACGACGCCCTCGGTGCAGAACAGGTCCTTGATGCCGAGCGGCAGCCCTTCGAGCGGGCCGGCGTCGCCCTTGGCGATCTTCGCGTCGGAGGCGTCCGCCATCGTCAGGGCGCGGTCGGGCGTCTCCAGCAGGTAGGCGTTGAGGACCCGCGCCTTCTCCAGCGCCGCGATGTGCGCCTGCGCGATCTCGCGGGCGGAGAAGGTCTTGGCCTTCAGGCCGTCGCGCGCCTCGGCGAGGCTGAGTTCGTTGAGGTCTGTCACGCTGTTCGTCCTCGGCCGTTCGGCCGCGATGCGGGTCGGGGGCGTTCCGTCGGGCGGGGCCGGCGGGCGCGGCAGGCGTCCTTCGCGGAAGGGCCGCCTACTCGACGACTTTCGGGACCAGGAAATAGTGGTCCTCCGTCTCGGGCGCGTTGGCGACGACGTCGACCGCGCGGCCGCCATCGGTGACCACGTCCTTGCGCTTCTTCATCGCCATCGGCGTCACCGAGGTCATCGCCTCGACGCCGGTCACGTCGACCGCGCCGAGCTGCTCGACGAAGGCGAGGATGGCGTTCAGCTCGCCCTGCAGCAGCGCGACCTCGTCTTCGGCGACCGCGATGCGGGCCAGATGCGCGATGCGCCGGACTGTCTTCTCGTCGACCGACATGCTGCCTGTTCGTCTCGGCTGTTCGTCCCGAAGGACCCGGCGCGCCGCGGCGGAGATGCGCCGCGTCGGCCCGGTCCCTCGACGGTCCGGGCGCTATAGCACCGGGCTTCGCGACGCCGCAACGCGCCGGGGCGTCAGGTGACGACGTGGTTCGGCGTCACCGTCGTCTCGACCACGATGCCGGCCGGGCGGATCGGGAAGCACGCGGCGAGGGTGAAGCCGAGCACCAGGACCTCGAAGGCGACGAGGAGCATCACCTTGTGCCGCCGCGGCAGCGGGCGGCGAGGAGGGGACGCGTGGGGGACGAAAGAACCGATGGCGCGCACGATTGCCTCCGCTGCGGGCTTAACGAAACCTTAACCATCGTTATGAGGGAAGCGCTGCGTTGTCGGCCACGGCAAACTCGCGACGCGGTTAACGGCTGTGGATGGAGCGTGAGCGCGATGTGGAACACGGTGTTCGAGCGGCTTCATCCGGGCGCACGCTCGAGCGACGCCGAGATCGCGCGGGCGGAGGCCGAGCTCGGCTTCGCGCTGCCCGAATCGTATCGCAGCTTCTGCCGCGACTGCGGCGCCGGCCTCGCCAACGGCCATTTCCGGATCGCCACGCCCCTGCCCTACCCGGCGGCCGACCTGGTGACGCGGGCGGAGATCATCGCCGACAGCATCAACGCGGCGATCGAGGCGCTCTCGGCCGCCGACGCGCCGCACCGGTTCGCGATCGAGGACGGCGACCTGTCGCGGCTCGCACGCGCCTGCTTCTTCGGCGAGGGCGAGGACGGCAGCTTCCTGTTCTGGGACGTCGCCGGCGCGGGCGAGTACTCGATCTGGGTGATGGCCGCGGATCTCGAAACCGTCCGCTTCGGCGGCGACAGCCTCGACGCGTTCTTCCGGCGCACGCAGGGCCTGACGATCCTCGACGTGCTCGGCGACGGCACCCCGCCGCTGGCCTCGACCTTCGAGGGCATCGAGGCGGCGGTGCTGGCGCGGGCCGGCGAGGCGAGCCCGCCCGGCGAGCCGGCATAGGGCGCGAGCGGAACGGGATACGATGGACACGGACACCTTACGCGCCTTCGCCGAGGCCTCGCGCGGCGGGCCCCGGCTGATCGGCATCGATCTCGGCACCAAGACGATCGGGCTCGCCCTGTCGGATCTCGGCCGCCAGATCGCGTCGCCTCTGGAGACGATCAAGCGGGTGAAGTTCACGCCCGACGTCGCGCGGCTGCGCTTCCTCTGCGAGCAGCACGCGGTCGGCGGGCTGGTGATCGGGCTGCCGCTCAACATGGACGGCAGCGAGGGCGTGCGGGTGCAATCGACGCGCTCGTTCGTGCGCAACCTCAAGCCGCTCCTCGACCTGCCGGTCCTGTTCTACGACGAGCGCCTTTCGACCGCCGTCGTCACGCGTGCGCTGATCGCGGCCGACACCTCGCGGGCCAAGCGCGGCGCGCTCGTCGACAAGCTCGCCGCCGCCTACATCCTGCAGGGCTGCCTCGACCGGATGCGGGGGCTGGTCGAGTCCGAGGACGACGACCCGTTCTGAGCGCTTGCGCGCGTCTCGCCGGCCGCGGCTCAGCCGATCAGCGACACCATCCCGCTGCCGTGCCGCTCGATCCGCCCGTCGAGCTCGAGCTCGAGCAGCGTGGTCTGGACGCGGCGCACGGAGAGCCCGGTGGCACGCGCAAGCTCGTCCGTGCCGACCGGCGTCGGGCTGAGCGCGGCGACGAGCGTCTCCCGGTCGCCCACCGGCTCTGCCGGTTCCGGCGCCTCGAACGGCGCAGCCGGCATCGGCGCGGCGCCGTCATCGAGGTCGATCTCGTCCCAGAAGTCCGGCTGGTCGGCGAGGTCCGGTCGCGGGAGCGCCGGCACCCGGTCGGGGTCGTCGCCGCGCTCGATCAGCGGTGCGATGGCGGCGAGGACGTGCTCGACCTCGGCGACGAGCGTCGCCCCCTGTCGGATCAGGTCGTTGGTGCCCTCCGCCCGCGGGTCGAGCGGAGAGCCCGGCACCGCGAAGACCTCGCGACCCTGCTCGAGGGCGAAGCGCGCGGTGATCAGCGAGCCCGAACGGCGTGCCGCCTCGACCACCACGGTGCCGTAGGCCAGCCCCGAAATGATGCGGTTGCGCCTCGGGAAGTCGCGCCCGCGCGGCACCCAGCCCATCGGCATCTCGGCGATCACCGCCCCGCCCGCCTCCAGGATCGCCTCAACGAGGCCGGCATGGTTGGCCGGATAGATCTTGTCGTGGCCGCCCGCGAGCACCGCGACGGTGCCGGTCGCGGCGGACGCCTTGTGCGCGCGGGCGTCGATCCCGCGGGCCAGGCCGGAGACGACGACGAGCCTTGCTTCGCCGAGACCGCGCGCCAGCCGCTCGGTGAAGGCGAGCCCGGCGGCCGAGGCGTTGCGCGAGCCGACGATCGCCACCGCCGGCCTTGAAAGCGCGTCCGCAGATCCGCGCACCGCGACGAGGGGCGGCGCAAAATCGGCCGCCTGAAGGATCTTCGGGTAGCCCGCCTCGCCCATCGCGACGATGCGGGCACCGAGGCGGCACGCTGCCGCGATTTCCGCCTCGGCCTCGGCCCGCGCCGGCGGCACGACGCGCCGTCCCCGGCGCGCGGTCAGGTCCGGCAGGGCCGCGAGGGCGCCGGCCGCGCCGCCGAAGCGGTTGATCAGGCTGCGGAACGTGCGCGGCCCGACCCCTTCGGTTCGGATCAGGCGGAGCCAGTCGAGCCTTTGTGCGTCGGTGAGCTGCACGGGCCTTCCCCCGAAGGGGTCTCAGCCCTTCTGACCGATCCGTCCCTCGGTGCCGTCGACCAGCCGGCGGATGTTGGGCGCGTGCTTCCACCATAGCAGCAGGCCGAGGACGAGGAAGAGGCCCGCGCGCGCCGGATCGTTCAAGGCCCACAGAATGATAGGGGTCGCGGCCGAGGCTGCGAGCGCCGCGAGCGACGAGTAGCGCAGGGCGAAGGCGAGGCCGAGCCAGATCGCCGCGAAGGCGAGCAGCGCCGGCGGGCTCAGGGCGAGCAGCACCCCGAGGAAGGTCGCGACGCCCTTGCCGCCCCTGAACCCGAGCCAGACCGGGAAGAGATGCCCGAGGAAGGCGCCGAGCCCGGCCGCGAGCGCCGGCCACGCGCCGGTCCCTTCGCCGCTCCCTTGGCCGAACCGCTGCGCGATCAGCACCGCCGCGGTGCCTTTCAGGGCGTCGCCGAGCAGCGTCGCGGCGGCGAGCCCCTTGCGGCCGGTGCGCAGCACGTTGGTCGCGCCGATGTTGCCCGACCCGATCGCCCGCACGTCGCCGAGGCCGGCAAGCCGCGTGAAGACAAGCCCGAACGGGATCGAGCCAAGGGCGTAGCCGAGCGCCAGGCAGCCGAGGACGACCGGCCAGGCGATGTCCGACAGCGCGCTCATGCGGCCGCCGCGAGGTCGGCCGAGCGGTGGACGATCCGGCCGCCGACGAGCGTCAGCACCGCGGCGCCCTGCATCCGCGCCTCGTCGAACGGCGAGTTCTTCGAGCGCGACTTCAGGGTCCGCTTGTCGAGCACGTAGGGCACGTCCGGATCGATCAGCACGAGGTCGGCCGGGGCGCCGACCGCGAGCCGACCGGATTCGCGCCCGAGGATGCGCCCCGGATTCGCCGACAGCGCCGCGAGCAGGCGCGCGAGCGTGACGTCGCCGGCGCGCACGAGGCGGAGCGCGGCGCCGAGCAGGGTCTCGATCCCGAGCGCGCCGTCGGCGGCCTCGGCGAAGGGCAGGCGCTTGGTCTCGACGTCCTGCGGGTTGTGATCGGAGACGACGACGTCGATCACGCCCTCGTTCAGCGCCGCCGCCAGCGCCTGCCGGTCGGCCTCGCCGCGCAAGGGCGGCGAAAGCTTGCAGAAGGTGCGGTAGTGCCCGATGTCGCCCTCGTTCAGGACGAGGTTGTTGATCGAGGCGCCGCAGGTCACCGGCAATCCGTCGTGCTTGGCCCGGCGCACGATCTCCACCGAGTCGGCGCAGGAGATCATCGCCGCGTGGTAGCGCGCGCCGGTGAGGCGGACGAGGCGGAGGTCGCGCTCCAGCATCATCGTCTCGGCCTCGCGCGGGATGCCCATCAGCCCGAGCCGCGAGGCCAGCTCGCCCTCGTTCATCACGCCCTCGCCGACGAGGTCGGGCTCCTCGACGTGCTGCATCAGCAGCGCGCCGAAGTCGCGAGCGTAGGTCATCGCCCGCCGCATCACCTGCGCGTGCGTGACGGCGCGGAGCCCGTCGGTGAAGGCGACGGCGCCGGCTTCCTGGAGCAGGCCGAACTCGGTCATCTCGTGGCCGGCAAGCCCCTTGGTGATCGCCGCCGCCGGCAGGACGTTGACGCAGGCCGTGTCGCGGGCGCGGCGCAGCACGAAGTCGACGATCGCCGGCCCGTCGATCACCGGATTGGTGTCCGGCATGCAGACCAGCGTCGTGACCCCGCCGGCCGCCGCCGCGGCGCTGGCGCTCGCCAGGGTCTCGCGGTGCTCGGCGCCGGGCTCGCCGACGAAGGCGCGCATGTCGATCAGGCCCGGCGCCAGCACGTGGCCGGCGCAGTCGATCGTCCGCGCGCCCTCCGGCAGGCCGGGCGCCGCGCCCCAGGCGATGTCGGCGATGCGGCCGTCGCGGATCAGGACATGGCCCGGCCCTTCGCGGCCGTCGGCCGGGTCGAGGAGGGTGGCGTTGGTGAGGATCTGAGCTTGTTCGATCATGGCCATCACGCGTTCGGCAGATGCGAGGCCAGCGCTTCCATCACCGCCATGCGCACGGCGACGCCCATCTCGACCTGCTCGCGAATCAGCGACTGCGCCCCGTCGGCGATGTCGGAGGCGATCTCGACGCCGCGGTTCATCGGGCCGGGATGCATCACCAGGGCGTCGGGAGCGGCGAGCGCGAGCTTGTCGGCGTCGAGGCCGAAATAGCGGAAATACTCCTTCACTGAGGGCACGAACGAGCCGTTCATGCGCTCGCGCTGCAGGCGCAGCATCATCACGATGTCGCAGCCGTCGAGGCCCTTGCGCATGTCGGTGAAGACCTCGACGCCGAAGCGCTCGATGCCGGCGGGCAGGAGCGACGACGGGGCGATCACGCGGACGCGCGCACCCATCGCCTGCAGCAGGAGCAGGTTCGAGCGCGCGACGCGGCTGTGCAGCACGTCGCCGCAGATCGCGACGCGAAGCCCCTCGATCCGCCCCTTGTTGCGGCGGATGGTCAGCGCGTCGAGCAGCGCCTGCGTCGGGTGCTCGTGGGCGCCGTCGCCGGCATTGACCACCGAGCAGTCGACCTTCCGCGCGAGCAGGTGCACGGCGCCGGCCGAATGGTGGCGCACCACGATGATGTCGGGCCGCATGGCGTTCAGCGTCGCCGCGGTGTCGATCAGCGTCTCGCCCTTCTTCACCGAGGACGAGGCCACCGACATGTTCATCACGTCGGCGCCGAGGCGCTTGCCGGCGAGCTCGAACGAGGATTGCGTCCGGGTCGAGGGCTCGAAGAACAGGTTGATCTGAGTGCGGCCGCGCAGCGTCGCGCGCTTCTTCTCGACCTGACGGGAGATCGCCACCGCCGCGTCCGCCCGGTCGAGCAGCCCCTCGATGTCGGGACGCGACAGGCCCTCTATCCCGAGGAGATGCCGGTGGGGATAGTTCGGGTGCGTCGGCTGGCTCATCGCCTCGCGTGATAGGTCGCGCGCGATACGACGGCAAGCGCGCGGCGCGAGACCGGGCTGGCAACTTTCGGCGGCGGCGATACGTAACCAGCCGAGACGAGGCGGCGAAGTGGTCGCCACTCGGACAATCAGGTGACACTCCCTTGGCAGCTTCCCCGGCGATTCCCTCCGGCACCGCGACGCCCCGCCGCGAGGCGATCTACCGGCATCCGCTGGTGATCCGCGTCGCGCACTGGCTCAACGCCGCCTCCCTGCTGATCCTGCTGATGAGCGGGCTGCAGATCTTTAACGCGCATCCGGCCCTGTACTGGGGCGCGAAGTCGACCTTCGACACCCCGGCGCTGGCGATCACCAGCGACACCGACGCCAAGGGCAACGCCCGCGGCATCGTGACGATCGGCGGCCGCACCTTCGACACCACCGGCGTGCTCGGGCTCTCGAAGGACCAGGGCCAGATGGCCGACCGGGCCTTCCCGTCGTGGAGCACGATCCCCTCGGGGCAGGATCTCGCCACCGCGCGGCGCTGGCACTTCCTGTTCGCCTGGGCGCTGGTGATCAACGGGGCGATCTACCTGCTCTACGGGCTGGTGACGGGGCAGCTTCGCCGGCGGGTGATCCCGGACGGCGACCAGATCCGCGACTTCGGCGGCTCGGTGCGCGAGCATCTCACCCTGCACTTCCCCAAGGGCGAGGAGGCCAAGCGCTACAACGTGCTGCAGAAGCTGACCTACCTCGCCGTGATCGCCGGCCTTCTGCCGATGATGGTGCTAGCCGGCCTCGCGATGTCGCCGGGCATGGATGCCGCCTGGCCCTGGCTGGTCGACGTGTTCGGCGGCCGGCAGTCGGCGCGCACGATCCACTTCATCGTGGCCAACCTCCTGGTGCTGTTCGTGATCGTGCACGTGGTGCTGGTGCTGGTGTCGGGCTTCTGGAACAACATGCGCGGCATGGTCACCGGCTGGTTCGCGATCGAGAAGGACGGAGCGACCCCGCGATGAGCAACCTCGACCGCCGCCGCTTCCTCACCACCGTCGCCGCGCTCGGCGGCACCGCGATGCTCGCCGGCTGCGACCGCTTCGCCGGGTCCGCCTACGGCCCGCGGACGCTGAAGGCCGGCGAGGACGCCAACCTGTTCGTGCAGCGCCTGTTGCTCTCGAACGACTCCCTGGCGAAGGAATTTCCGGATTCCGAGATCTCGGCGGTGTTCAAGCCGAACGGCACGATCGACCCGCCGGACAAGGCCTACAAGGCGCTTGCGGCCTCGAACTTCTCGACCTTCAAGCTCGAGGTCGGGGGCCTCGTCGAGCGACCGCAGAGCTTCGGCCTCGCCGACCTCCGCGCGCTGCCGTCGCGGACGCAGACGACCCGGCACGATTGCGTCGAGGGCTGGAGCTGCATCGGAAAATGGTCCGGCGTGCCGCTGGCCGAGGTGCTGAACCGCGCCGGGCTGAAGCCGCAGGCGCGCTACGTCGTGTTCCACTGCGCCGACACGCTCGAATATGCCGGCGGCGGCCTCGAAGCCAGCAAGGACGGCGCGTTCCTGCAGCCGGAGAACCCGAGCGCGGTGCGCCACGTCCAGGTGGCGGCCGCGGGCAACGATGCCGACGCCTGGGGCGGTGCCCCGGCCGAGGAGCCCGAGGAGACGCGCACGCCGATCCGCTACTACGAGAGCATCGACCTCACCGACGCCTTCCACCCGCAGACGATCCTCGCCTACGACCTCAACGGAAAGCCGCTCCCGGTCTCGAACGGCGCGCCCCTGCGCCTGCGGCTCGAGCGGCAGCTCGGCTACAAGCAGGCCAAGTACGTGATGCGGATCGAGGTGGTCGAATCGCTGGCCAGGATCGGCGACGGCCAGGGCGGCTATTGGGAGGACCGCGGCTACGAATGGTACGCCGGCATCTGAGACCGGCCCCCTCCCCCCCGCAGAGGGGGGAGAATGCCCACCCGTACGCGCCTCCCGGCAGGCGCCCCGAACAGCCCCCCATTTGACAACCCGCGGGGCATGAACCACTTCATGCCCCGCGCAGGTCCGGCCCGGCCGCGGCGCGAAACCCAACAATTGGTGCGTTCCTGCCGCTGCTCGGGCTTTGACGAGAGGCTGTTTCGTCCATGAAAGTCGTCGTCGTCGAGTCGCCGGCCAAAGCCAAGACCATCAACAAGTATCTTGGCCGCGACTATGAAGTCATCGCCTCGTTCGGGCACATCCGCGACCTTCCGGCCAAGGACGGGTCGGTCGATCCCGAAGCCGATTTCAACATGATCTGGGAGCTCGACGCCCGCGGCTCGAAGCAGGTGTCCGAGATCGCCCGCGCCGTGAAGGGCGCGGACAAGCTGATCCTGGCGACCGACCCGGATCGCGAGGGCGAGGCGATCTCCTGGCACGTGCTGGAGGCGCTGACCGCCCGCAAGGTGCTGAAGGGCATCCCGGTCGAGCGCGTCACCTTCAACGCGATCACCAAGGCGTCGGTCGAGACGGCGATGCGGCAGCCTCGCCAGATCGACCAGGCGCTGGTCGACGCCTACTTGGCGCGCCGGGCGCTCGACTACCTCGTCGGCTTCAACCTGTCGCCGGTGCTGTGGCGCAAGCTCCCCGGCGCCCGCTCGGCCGGCCGCGTGCAGTCGGTAGCCTTGCGGCTCGTCTGCGAGCGCGAGGTCGAGATCGAGCGCTTCAAGCCGCGCGAGTACTGGTCGCTGGTCGCGACCCTCTCGACCGCCGACGGCGGCGTGTTCGAGGCTCGCCTCGTCGGGGCCGACGGCAAGCGCATCCAGCGCCTCGACGTCGGCAACGGCGAGGATGCGGCCGCGTTCAAGCGCGACCTGGAGCTCGCGACGTTCCAGGTCGCCTCGGTCGAGGCGAAGCCCGCCAAGCGCCATCCGCAGCCGCCCTTCACGACGTCGACGCTGCAGCAGGAGGCGTCGCGAAAGCTCGGGATGGCGCCGGCGCAGACCATGCGCGTCGCCCAGAAGCTCTACGAGGGCGTCGACATCGGCGGCGAGACGGTGGGCCTGATCACCTACATGCGGACCGACGGCGTCGACATGGCGCCCGAGGCCATCGCCGACGCGCGCCGGGTCATCGGCCGCGAGTTCGGCGACAAGTACGTCCCGGGCGTGCCGCGCCGCTACAGCGCCAAGGCCAAGAACGCGCAGGAGGCCCACGAGGCCGTGCGCCCGACCGACATGGGCCGGCTGCCGAAGCAGGTCGCGCGGATGCTCGATCCCGAGCAGGCCAAGCTCTACGACCTGATCTGGACGCGGACCGTCGCCAGCCAGATGGAATCGGCCGAGCTGGAGCGCACCACGGTCGACGTGACCGCCAGCGTCGGCCCGCGCCGGATCGACCTGCGCGCCACCGGTCAGGTCGTGAAGTTCGACGGCTTCCTCACCCTTTACCAGGAGGGCAAGGACGACGAGGAGGACGAGGACGGCAAGCGCCTGCCGCCGATGAAGGCCGGCGAGGCGCTGAAGCGCGAGCGCATCGCCTCGACCCAGCACTTCACCGAGCCGCCGCCGCGCTTCTCCGAGGCCAGCCTCGTCAAGCGCATGGAGGAGCTCGGTATCGGCCGGCCCTCGACCTACGCCGCGGTGCTACAGACCCTGCGCGACCGCGAATACGTCAAGATCGAGAAGAAGCGCCTGCAGCCCGAGGACAAGGGCCGGCTCGTGACCGGCTTCCTCGAGAGCTTCTTCAAGCGCTACGTCGAGTACGACTTCACCGCCGACCTCGAAGGCCAGCTCGACCGGGTCTCGAACGCCGAGATCGACTGGCGCGACGTGCTGCGCGACTTCTGGCGCGACTTCTCGGCCGCCGTCGGCGGCACCAAGGAGCTGCGCGTCACCGAGGTGCTGGAGGCGCTGAACACGCTTCTTGGCGACCACATCTTCCCGGAGAAGGCCGACGGCTCGAACCCGCGCACCTGCCCGACCTGCGGCTCGGGCCAGCTCTCGCTGAAGCTCGGCAAGTTCGGCTCCTTCGTCGGCTGCTCGAACTACCCGGAATGCAAGTTCACCCGGCAGCTCTCGGCCGCGGGCATCGAGGGCGAGGGCGACGGCTCATCGCCGGACGGCAGCCCGCCCGGCACGCGGGTGCTCGGCAACGATCCGGTGAGCGGATTGCCGGTGACGATCCGCGACGGACGGTTCGGCCCGTTCGTCCAGCTCGGCGAGGCCTCGACCGAGAAGGACGCGGCCAAGCCCAAGCGCTCGTCGCTGCCGAAGGGCGTGACGCCGTCGATGGTCGACCTGGAGAAGGCGCTGCGGCTGCTGTCGCTGCCGCGCGAGGTCGCCCGGCACCCGGAGACCGGCGAGCCGATCCTGGCCAATCTCGGCCGGTTCGGGCCCTACGTCCAGCACGGCAAGACCTACGCGAACCTGGGCAAGGACGACGACGTGCTCGAGGTCGGCGCCAACCGGGCGATCGACCTGATCGTCGCCAAGGAACAGGGCGGCGGCCGCGGCCGCCCGTCCTCGGATCCCGGCCGCCCGATCGGCAAGGACGAGGCGACGGGTCGCGAGCTGGTGGTGAAGGCCGGCAAGTACGGCGCCTACGTCACCGACGGCGAGGTCAACGCGACCCTGCCGAAATCGATGGCCGCCGAGGCGCTGACGCTCGCCGAGGGCATCGACCTCGTCAACGCCAAGCGCGCGGCCGGCGGGGGCAAGCCGAGCCGCGGCCGCAAGGCCGCGCCGGCGCGGGGTGCGAAGGCCACGGCGCGCAAGCCGGCAAAGGCGGCCAAGGACGGCGAGGTCGGGACGGTGAAGACCGCTTCCAAAACCTCCGCCAAACCCGCCGCGAAGAAGCGCGCCACGCCGAAGGCCGCTGCGGGCAAGGCCGCTGCGAAGCCGGCCGCGAGCAAGAAGGCCAGTGGCTGAACCGCCGGCGGCGCGGCTTGCCGGCGGTCCGCGCCAGGCGCGTCGCAGGTCTTAGACGAGGTAGCTGATCGTCGCGGCGAAGGCCGTCGCGAATGTCGCCAGGGCGATCGTCGTCGGATTGACGAAGGCCGCGCGAGAGACGGGCGCAGCGTCCTGCTCGCATCCGAAGGCTTGCCCGGCGGCGCGCTCGAGGCGGGCGAGGATCAGGGTTCGGGCTTCGATCGAAGCAGTCGTCATCGGCGGCGTCCCAGCCCTCGTTACGGCGAAGATCTTGTGATATAATTCAGGATCGTGCCGCCGGTTCCGCGCGAAATTGCAGCGTGAGGCGATCTTAACCGGATCTGCGCATCACCCCGATGACGGTTGCATCGCAGCGTTTGGAGGGTTCGCGCGGCACATGCGAAGCTGCATAGCGGATTCGGCCTGCGATCGCCTTTGATGTTTCCGTTTTGTTCCGGTATCGTGAGCGGATGAAAGCCCATGCGAGACGTGACCCGAAGCCTGGAGCCCGTCGGTTGAGCGACGCCCCCATCGACCTGTTCGGGCCGGGCGCGAAGGCCGCTGCCCATTCTTCGCCCACCCATTCTTCGCTGGCCAAGCCTTCGGCCACGGATCCCTCGCCCGCCGCGCCCCTGCCCTCGTCCGAGCGCCGGCGCAAGCCGACGGCGCCGATGGCGGCGCTCGAGCCGCTCGCCGGTCCGGAGGCCGGCTACACCGCGTCCGACATCGAGGTGCTGGAGGGGCTGGAGCCGGTGCGGCGCCGGCCCGGCATGTATATCGGCGGCACCGACGAGCGGGCGCTGCACCACCTGTTCTCGGAGGTGATCGACAATTCGATGGACGAGGCGGTGGCGGGCCACGCCAGCTTCATCGAGGTCGAGCTGGAGGAGACCGGCGCGCTCGTCGTCACCGACAACGGCCGCGGCATCCCGATCGACCCGCACCCGAAGTTTCCCGGCAAGTCCGCGCTCGAAGTCATTATGACGACGCTGCATGCGGGCGGGAAGTTCGACTCGAAGGTCTACGAGACCAGCGGCGGCCTGCATGGCGTCGGCATCTCGGTGGTGAACGCGCTGTCCGACCTCCTGGAGGTCGAGGTCGCGCGCAACCAGACGCTCTACCGCCAGAGTTTTTCGCGCGGTCATGCGCAGGGCGGGTTGGAAACCGTCGGGCGGGTGCAGAACCGGCGCGGCACGCGCATCCGCTTCCATCCCGACGCGCAGATCTTCGGCTCGCTGGCGTTCGACCCGCGCCGCCTGTTCAAGATGGCGCGCTCGAAGGCCTACCTGTTCGGCGGCGTCGAGATCCGGTGGCGGTGTGCGCCGGCGCTGATCGAGGGCACCGACATCCCGGCCGAGGCGGTGCACCGCTTCCCCGGCGGCCTGCGCGACTACCTCGCCCGCGACATCGAGGGCAAGGAGCTCGTCACCGACGCGATCTTCTCCGGCAAGATCACAAAGCCCGGCTCGCACGGCTCGCTCGAATGGGCCGTGGCCTGGATGGTCCACGACGACGGCGTCTCCGCCTCGTACTGCAACACCATCCCGACGCCCGAGGGCGGCACCCACGAATCCGGCCTGCGCGTCGCGCTGCTGCGGGCGCTGCGCGAGCACGCCGAGCGGGTGAACCAGGCCAAGCGCATGACGGCGGTGACCACCGACGACGTGATGGCGACCTGCGCCTCCATGCTGTCGGTCTTCATCCGCGAGCCGGAGTTCCAGGGCCAGACCAAGGACAAGCTCGCCACCGTCGAGGCGTCGCGCATCGTCGAGACCGCGATCCGCGACGCCTTCGACCATTGGCTCGCCGCGTCGCCGGCCCAGGCCAACAAGGTACTCGACTGGGTGATCGACCGGGCCGAGGAGCGCCTGCGCCGACGCCAGGAGAAGGAGGTTGCGCGCAAGACCGCGACGCGCAAGCTGCGGCTCCCCGGCAAGCTCGCCGATTGCTCGGCCGCCGGCACCGCGGGCTCGGAAATCTTCATCGTCGAGGGCGACTCGGCCGGCGGCTCGGCCAAGCAGGCGCGCGACCGGGCCACGCAGGCGATCCTGCCGCTGCGCGGCAAGATCCTGAACGTTGCCTCGGCCAGCCGCGACAAGCTCGGTGCGAACCAGCTCATCGGCGACCTGACCCTGGCGCTCGGCTGCGGCACGGGCGGTCAGTACCGCGACGAGGAGCTGCGCTACGACAAGGTGATCATCATGACGGACGCCGACGTCGACGGCGCCCACATCGCCTCGCTGCTGATCACCTTCTTCTACCGGCAGATGCCGAAGCTCATCGACAAGGGCCACCTCTACCTCGCGATGCCGCCGCTCTATCGGCTGCAGCAGGGCACCAAGACCGCCTACGCCCGCGACGACTCCCACAAGGAGCAGCTGATCAAGACGGTGTTCAAGAACGGCAAGGTCGAGATCAGCCGCTTCAAGGGGCTGGGCGAGATGATGCCGGCGCAGCTGAAGGAGACGACGATGGACCCGAAGAAGCGCATCCTGATGCGCGTCGCCGTCCTCGACGAGGCGCGCGAATCGACCGGCGACGCGGTCGAGCGCCTGATGGGCAACAAGCCGGAAGCCCGCTTCACCTTCATTTCCGAGCGAGCCGCCTTCGCCGAGAAGACCGACCTCGACATCTGAGCGGCCCGGCACGGCGGTCCGATCGGAGCCCGGCCGCGAGGCCGGGCTTTTTCATGCCCGCGATCGTGCGACGAAAAAAGCCCGGCCTTTCGGCCGGGCTTCTCGGGTCGGGTCGAACCGCGGCTCTGGGCGAGCCGCGGCGGATCCGGCAGGTCCTAGTACGAGCCGAACTTGTAGTTCAGGCCGGCGCGCACAACGGCGAACTCGGTGCTGTTGTTGCGGTTCAGGCCGCTCTGCACGACGGTCACGCCCGGCGAGGTCAGGGTCACGGTGCCGGTCGAGTTGGAGGCGAAGGCGCCGTTGTTGCGGCCGCCCTGGTCGAGGTTCACGTACAGG
>NZ_JAKSYQ010000263.1:0-73411 GCF_022829665.1 Methylobacterium sp. E-041
GACGAGCGCGCCGACGTTCTCGGGCGTCACGCCGCCGTAGCCGGTGATGTGGTCGGCGCAGCCGTCGTAGCCGACGACGGTGTCGAACACGGACGGCATCGCATGGGGGTCGAACAGGAACAGAAGCTGCTGCATGGTGCGTCCTCTCGCCCGCGGGTCGGCGCGGGTGGCGTTCGTGTTGGAAATCGGGTTCGGGCTCGGCGGTCGCTCAGCCTGCCCTCCCCCTCTGCGGGGGAGGGTTGCCGGCGAAGCGGGTCGGGAGAGGGGCCGCGCGACGTTCGTAAACGTGGGTCCCCTCTCCCGACCCTCGCTGACGCGAGGCCCACCCTCCCCCGCAGCGGGGGGAGGGAGAGTTCGACCTAGACCACGTTCTGCGGCTTGCCGGCGACGAAGGCCTCGACATTGTCGACGAGCTGGTCGGCCAGGATCTGCATCGCCTCCTTGCTGGCCCAGGCCACGTGCGGCGTGACGATCAGGTTCGGAAGGTCGAGGTCGCACAGGATGTTGCCGTTCTTGGGCGGCTCCTGCACCACCACGTCGAAGCCGGCGCCGCCGATCGTGCCGGCCTTCAGCGCCTCGGCCAGGGCCTCCTCGTCCACCAGCCCGCCGCGGGCGGTGTTGATGAGGATCGCGTGCTTCTTCATCTTCGCCAGCTGCTCGGCGCCGATCATGTTCCGGGTCTCGGGCGTCAGCGGCGCGTGCAGCGTGATGACGTCGGACTGGGTCAGGATCGTCTCGAGGTCGACGAGGCCCTCCTGCGGGAAGACGTCGTAGGCGATGACCTTCATGCCGAGCGCTTCCGCCCGCTTGCCGATCGACTTGCCGAGCGCGCCGTAGCCGACGATGCCGAGCGTCGAGCCGGCGATGTCGTGGATCGGGTAGTCGAAGTAGCAGAACTGGGTCGACTTGTTCCAATCGCCCCGGCGCACCGAGTTGGCGTAGGGCACGATCGCGCGCCGCAGGGCGAAGATCAGCGCGATGACGTGCTCGGGCACGGTGTTGAAGGCGTAGTTGCGGATGTTGACGACGGTGATGCCTTGCGCCTTCGCCTGCTCCTTGTCGACCACGTCGGTGCCGGTGGCGGCGACGGCGATGAGCTTGAGGTCGGGCAGCTGCTTCAACGTGTCGGCGCGCATCGGCACCTTGTTGATCAGCGCGATCTCGGCGCCCTGGAGCCGGGAGACGATCTCCTCCGGTGTCCAGGTCGAATCGTATTCCTTGTAGTCGTGCGGGAAGTTGAACGGCCGGACCGTGGCGTCGAGGGACTCGCGGTCGAGGAATACGATCTTCTTCGTCATGGAACGCCTTTCATGCGACGGCCGAATCGGGCCCTGCCCGCGACGCGCCGGTCGCGGCGATCCCGATCCGGTTCGAGATGATCCCCTCTCGTCCGGGATGGCGCGGGGGCGTCGCCGCCCCCGCGCGATGGTGTCGGCCTAGCGTCAGCCCTGGGTGAGCGGATGCTCGCGCAGGTAGCTCGACGCGGCGGCGACGCCCGAGCCCGGGGTGACGTGCACGCCGCAATCGATCATCGCCATCTCGGCGCCGGCGATCGCGCCGAGCAGCGACAGCTCGTTGAGATCACCGAGGTGGCCGATGCGGAACACCTTGCCGGCGACCTGGCTCAGGCCGGCGCCGAGCGAGAGGTTGTAGCGGTCGTAGGCGTGCTTGATGATCTTGGCCGCATCGACGCCCTCGGGCGCCAGGATCGCCGTCACCGTGTCGGAGTTCCACTTGGGCTCCTTGGCGCAGGTCTTCAGGCCCCACGCCGCCACGGCCTGACGGGTCGCCTCGGCGAGCACGTGATGGCGGTGGTAGACGTTCTGCAGCCCCTCTTCCTTGATGCACTCGAGAGCCTCGCGCAGGCCGTAGAGCAGCGGCAGCGGCGGGGTGTAGGGGAAGTAGCCGGTCGGATTCTGCTTCAGCTGGTCGGACCAGGCGAAGTAGACGTGTCCGAGGCGGTCGTTGCCGCCGGCGGTGCCTTCGGAGGCCTTGATCGCCTTGGCGCTGGCGCAGAGCACGCCGAGGCCGGCGGGGAGCATGAAGCCCTTCTGCGAGCCGGCGATGGCGCAATCCACCTTCCACGCGTCCATCTCGAACGGCAGCGAGCCGATCGACGAGATGCCGTCGACGAACAGCAGCGCCGGGTGGCCGGCGGCGTCGATCGCCTTGCGGACCGCGCCGATGTCGCTGGTGACGCCGGTCGCCGTCTCGTTGTGGACGACCATCACGGCCTTGATCTTGTGCTCGGTGTCGGCGCGCAGCGCCTGGCCGATCTTCTCCGGGTCGGCGCCGGTGCCCCAGGCCTCGTCCTGCACGATGACGTCGAGGCCGAGGCGCTGGGCCATGTCGACCCAGAGGTGGCTGAACTGGCCGTAGCGGGCGGTCAGGACCTTGTCGCCGCGGCAGAGCGTGTTCGCCAGGGCCGATTCCCAGATGCCGGTGCCGGAGGACGGATAGAAGATGATCGTGCCCGCCTCGGAGCCGAACACCATCTTGGCGTCCTGGAACAGCGGCTTCACCAGCGCCGGGAAGTCGGGCGAGCGGTGGTCCTCCGAGGGGACGTGCATCGCGCGCAGCACGCGGTCCGGGATGTTGGTCGGGCCGGGAATGAAGAGGTGATTGCGTCCGGGGCGCCGCGTTGCAGCCATGGGGTGTGTCCTCCGATTACCAAGAAACGTTGGCCGGCAAGCCGGCGTCAGGAACGATGCGCCGGCTTGCGACGCATGGGCGTGTGGTGATCCGTAGGCGGTCTGGTGAGGGGGACGCCGAACCGGCGCGGCCGGAACCGCGCGGGAGGGCTGTCCCGCGCGGAACTTCCGCGTCGTCGGTCGGTCGCTTCACCGGGCGATGCGGAGCGGCGGAACGGTCTGGCACCGCTCGCGGTCGCGGCATGGATCCATGCCGGTCGCCTCCGAAAAGCCTCGTCTTCCATGCGTCGGCCGTGGCCGTCGCGCAAGCCGCGGAATGCGGATCCTGCACGCCGGCGCTCCGCCGACCCTCGACACCTTCCTCCCCGTCGTCCCGCCCCGGCTCACGATCCAAGTGGTTCACGATCCAAGTCGACCATCCAGGTCGGCGATCCATTGGCCGTCGCCGGCGCCGGCCTTACGGCAGGCGATCGCTTTGAATCCATTATGAACGCCGAAGCTCCACAAGCAAAACTGGAAAAACTTCCCGGACGACGAAAAAAAATTGTCGTGCACTGCAGCAAACCGGCGAAGGATCTTCGCTTTGCTTGCTGCATCGCAGCATCGGATGCGCGCCACCGTCATCAAACTGAGACGCGTTTCCGGTTTGGCTCGGCCGAAGACCGCCGGGAGATGCTCGTGGCCGACGACACGGAAGGGACGACCCGCGTCCGCACCCTGTTCCTCTCAGACCTGCACCTCGGCACCCGCGGCTGCCAGGCCGGGCTGCTCCTGGACTTCCTGAAGGACTACGACGCCGACACGCTCTACCTCGTCGGCGACATCGTCGACGGCTGGCAGCTCCGATCGGGCTGGTACTGGCCGCAGGGGCACAACGACGTGGTGCAGAAGCTCCTGCGCAAGGTGCGCAAGGGCTCGAGCCTGGTCTACGTGCCGGGCAACCACGACGAGTTCCTGCGCGACTACATCGGCACTACCTTCGGCGGAATCGAGATCGCCGAGAGCCGCATCCACGAGGCGGCGGACGGGCGGCGCTACCTGGTGATCCACGGCGACCAGTTCGACATGGTGGTGCGCCACGCCCGCTGGCTCGCCCATCTCGGCGACGGCGCCTACACCTTCGCGCTGTTCGTCAACACCGGCCTGAACAAGCTGCGCCGCCGGCTCGGCCTGTCCTACTGGTCGCTCTCGGCCTGGGCGAAGCTGAAGGTGAAGAACGCGGTCAACTTCATCGGCGCGTTCGAGACCTTTCTCGCCGACGAGGCCCGGCGCCAGGGTGCCGACGGGGTGATCTGCGGCCACATCCATCACGCCGCCGACCGGCGGATCGACGGCCTGCGCTACCTCAACACCGGCGACTGGGTCGAATCCTGCACCGCGCTGGTCGAGCATTACGACGGCCGCATGGAGGTGCTGCATTATCCGAGCGTGCTTCGCGCCCGCGCGGCGGAGGCGTCGGAGGCGTCGGAGGCCGAGCGCGCCGGTGCGCTTCCGGCGCAGGACCGCCGGGCGGTCGCGTGAGGCTGCTGGTCGCGACCGATGCTTGGGCGCCGCAGGTCAACGGCGTGGTGCGCTCGCTCGAGCGCATGGCCGAGGCCGCCCCCGCCCACGGCTTCGAGCCGTTCTTCGTGACCCCGCGCGACTTCCGCTCGCTGCCGATGCCGGGCTATCCCGAGATCCGGCTGGCGCTGGCGGGCGCGCGCGGCATCGCCGCCGCCTGGGCGCGGATCGAGCCGACCCACGTCCACATCGCCACGGAGGGCACCATCGGCCACGCGGTGCGGCGGCTCTGCCGCGCGAAGGGCCGCCCCTTCACCACGAGCTACCACACGCGGTTTCCCGAATATCTCGCCGCCCGGGCGCCGATCCCCGAGGCGTGGAGCTACGCCTGGCTGCGGCGCTTTCACCGGGCGGCCAGCGGCACCATGGTCAGCACCGCCTCGCTCGAGCGCGAGCTCGCCGGCCGCGGCTTCCGCAACCTGATGCGCTGGACGCGGGGCGTCGACACCGACCTGTTCCGCCCGGCCGATCCTTCCGCCGAGGTTCCCCCTGCGCTCGCCGGGCTGCCGCGCCCGATCTTTCTCTTCGTCGGCCGCGTCGCGGTCGAGAAGAACGTCGCCGCCTTCCTCTGTCTCGACCTGCCGGGCAGCAAGGTGGTGATCGGCGATGGGCCCGACCGCGCCCGGCTCGCGGCCGCCCACCCGCAGGCCCGCTTCCTCGGCACCCGCACCGGCGCGGAGCTGTCCGCGCTCTACGCGGCGAGCGACGTGTTCGTGTTCCCGAGCCTCACCGACACCTTCGGCATCGTGCTGCTCGAGGCGATGGCCTGCGGCCTGCCCGTGGCGGCCTACCCGGTCACCGGTCCCCTCGACGTGGTCGCCGGGACCGGGGCCGGGTTGCTCGACGCCGACCTGCGCGCGGCATGCCTCGCCGCCCTCGCCGTTCCGCGCGGGCAATGCCGCGCGGAGGCCCTCCGCCGGACCTGGGCCGAGAGCGCCCGCCAGTTCTTCGGCAACATCGAGAGCGCCCACGCCCAGGCGGCCGATCTCCGCGTGCCGGCCGGCGTCGAGGCGGCCCTGCTTGGCTGATGAGGTGACGGGTTGAGAGGGTGACGGGCCGGCCGAGGAATGCGATGGGTCGCCGCCCCTCCGGACCCGACCCGCCCCGTGCCCCCCTTCGATCCCGCCTGCGCCGCCGACTACCCCGCCGTCATCGGCTGCGATGAGGTCGGGCGCGGCGCCCTGTGCGGCCCGGTTGTCGTCGCGGCGGTGTGGTTCGATCCGACCGCGATCCCGCCGGACCTGCTCGCCCGCCTCGACGACAGCAAGCGGGTCAAGGAACCGCTGCGCGAGATCCTGACGCCGCTGATCCGCGCGCAGGGCCGCGTCGCGATCGCGGCGGGATCCCGGGCATTGATCGACCGGGTCAACGTCCGCGTCGCCACCCTCGACGCGATGCGCCGAGCGGTGCTGCGGCTCGCCCTCGAATCGCCGGTGCTGGTCGACGGGCGGGACGCGGTTCCCGGCCTGCCGCAGCCCTGCCGTGCGGTCGTCGGCGGCGACCGCGCGGTGCCGCAGATCGCCGCCGCCTCGATCGTCGCCAAGACGTTTCGCGATGCGCTGATGCGGGTGCTGGCCCGACGCCACCCGCATTACGGCTGGGAGCGTAATGTCGGCTACGGCGCCCCGGTGCACCTCGCCGGCCTCAGGACCCACGGCCGCACCCCGCATCACCGGCTGAGTTTCACGCGGGCGTACGGCGATGGCGGAGCGAACATCGCGGGCGCCGATTAGGTCGCGTTCGTTTGCGAGATGCCTGAGGTCGTCCGTCGATGCCAAAACGATTCAGCCGTCCTGCCGCCGCGGAGCATTGCTCGATCGCCGCCTTCGCCCCCGTCACAGCAGCGAGAACTGCTCGCCGGGCTTGGCGAAGGCCGAGGTGTCGAGGGTGATGCGGGTCTGCGCATAGCCGAGACGCGCCTTGGCCAGCCGCATCCGCGTCGCGATCAGGCCGGCGTAGGCGCCCTCCCCGGTCATCCGCTTGCCGAACGTGGCATCGTATTCGCGGCCGCCGCGGGCCTGCTCGACCAGGGAGAACACGTGGCGCTGCCGCCCGGGATAGTGCTCGGCGAACCAGTCGGCGACGAGGTCCTTCAGCTCGTGCGGCAGGCGCAGCAGCACGTGGTTCGCCTCCCGCGCGCCGCAGGCGCGGGCCTCCGTCAGGATCGCCTCGATCTCGTGATCGTTGAGCGAGGGGATGATCGGCGCGACGATCACCATCACCGGCACGCCGGCTCGGCTGAGCACCCGGATCGCCTCCAGGCGCTTGCGCGGATGCGGCGCGCGCGGCTCCATCTTCCGGGCGAGCACCGGATCGAGGGTCGTCACCGACATCGCCACCTTCACGAGGTTCCGCTCCGCCATCCCGGCCAAGATGTCGATGTCGCGGGTGACGAGGTTCGACTTCGTCACGATGCCGACGGGATGGCGCAGGCGGGCCAGCACCTCGAGGATCTCCCGGGTGATGCGGTGCTCGCGCTCGATCGGCTGATACGGGTCGGTCGCCGTTCCGAGAGCGATGGTCCGCGGCGCGTAGCCCGGTGCCGACAGCTCCCGCTCGAGCAGGCGCGCGGCGTCCGGCTTGGCGAAGAGCTTCGTCTCGAAGTCGAGCCCGGGCGACAGGCCGGCATAGGCGTGGTTCGGCCGGGCGAAGCAGTAGACGCAGCCGTGCTCGCAGCCGCGATAGGGGTTGATCGAGCGGTCGAACGAGATGTCGGGCGAGGTGTTGCGGGAAATGATCCCGCTCGCCCGCTCCAGCGTCACCTCGGTGCGTCTGGCCGGTGCGGGCTCGTCCGCCGGCCAGCCGTCGTCGGCGGCCTCGCGGCGGATCGCCTCGAAGCGCCCGCCCGGGTTGGCGGTGGCGCCCCGGCCGCGCAGCGTTTCCGACGTCGCGGCGAGCCGGCGTCGCGGCGGGGATTCGGTGCCGAGCGGAGGACGGGGTGTGGACATCGGACTGGCATCACCCCGGCGGAAGCGAGTTTCACATGGAACATAACAGGAACAAGACTGGTCGGATACGCCTCGATTTTAGGCAGTTTCTCGGGCTTTGTGGCTGTGGTGCAACGCTGGGCCGCCGCGTCGAGCCGGCCTGCCCGCGCCCGGCGAAAATACGGTATGCGCGGCCATGATCTCCGCCCTGGTTCATGTCGCCGACCCCGGCGACGCCGATGCGATCGACCGTCTGGCCGACACCCTGGGCGCCCTCGTCGGAGGCGTGGCCGCCGGGCTCGTGGGCGACGCCGTGATCGTCGCCGCCGCGATGGGCGAGGCGGTCGACACGATCGCCGACGCGACCGGCGCGACCCTGGTGGTGCCGCCGCCTGGATCGGATCGGTGGTTCGCCGGCGCGGCGGTCGCGCGCCGCGACTGGGTGCTGTGCCTGGAGGCGGGCGACGTGCCCGGCGACGGCTGGATCCGCACCCTCGACCGCTTCGTCGGCACAGCGCCGGCCGACGCCCTGGGGCGATTGTCCCGCCCGCATGCCGGGCTGGCGACGCGGCTGGCCATTCGGGCCGAGGCGCTGCTCGGCGCGGGTGCGGCGCGGCCCGGCGACCTCGTCCGCCGCGATCGCCTCACCGAGATCGGAACCTTCGCCCCGCGGCTGGTGCCGCGGCGCCTGATCGCGCGGATCGACCGGATGTGATCCTCAGGCCGTGAGCGAGGCGCCCCGCCGAAGGTGCTCGTCCAGGCGCGGCATGATCTCGACGAAGTTGCAGGGGCGGTGCCGGTAGTCGAGCTGGCTGACCAGGATCCCGTCCCAGGCGTCGCGGCAGGCGCCCGGCGAGCCCGGCAGCACGAAGACGTAGGTGGCGTTGGCGACCCCGGCCGTCGCCCGCGACTGCAGCGTCGAGGTGCCGATCTTGTCGTAGGAGATGCGGTGGAACACCGCCGAGAAGCCGTCCATCCGCTTCTCGAACAGCGGCTCCAGCGCCTCGGGCGTGACGTCGCGGCCGGTGAAGCCGGTGCCGCCGGTGGTGATCACCACGTCGATTCCGGGATCGCGCGTCCAGCCCTCGACCGTCCCGCGGATCGCCGTCGCCTCGTCCGGCACGATCGCGCGCGCCGCGAGCCTGTGGCCGGCCTCGGTCAGCCGCTGCACCAGGGTGTCGCCGGAGCGGTCGTCCTCCGGCCGGCGCGTGTCCGAGACGGTCAGCACCGCGATCGACAGGGGGACGAAGCTGCGGGCGGGCGTATCGGGCATCGGGCCGTCTCCGGGTTGAACGACCGGAATATGGGCGCCTGCCCGCGATTGTCCCATCCTTCCCGGCGTGCGGCGTGCGGCGCGCGGGGCGAGGCGCGCCGAACCCGCGATCCATGGTATCGGCACCGACCAGCGACCCCTGTCCGTTCGAACGCGCGGTGCCCTCATGGATGCGACCCCCGTCCGCCTCACCAGCCTCGCCCACGGCGGCGGCTGCGGCTGCAAGCTCGACCCGGCGATCCTACGGTCGCTGCTCGCCGACCAGCCGATCGCCGGCCCGTTCGAGCGCCTGCTCGTCGGCAACGAGACCGCTGACGACGCCGCGGTCTGGGCGCTCGACGACGGCACCTGCGTCATCGCCACCACCGACTTCTTCACGCCGATGGTCGACGACCCGCGCGATTTCGGCCGGATCGCCGCCACCAACGCGATCTCCGACGTCTACGCGATGGGCGGCCGCCCGATCATGGCGCTGGCCATCCTCGGGATGCCGGTCGGCAAGATCGCGCCCGAGATCGTCGCCGAGATCCTGAAGGGCGGCGCGGCGACCTGCGCCGAGGCCGGCATCCCGATCGCTGGCGGGCACTCGATCGACACGCCGGAGCCGATCTACGGCCTGGCGGTGATCGGCACCTGCCGCCGCGAGGACGTGCGCCGCAACGCCGACGCGCGGGTCGGCGACGCGCTGATCCTGACCAAACCCCTCGGCGTCGGCGTCTATTCCGCCGCGATCAAGCGCGACGCCCTGCCGGAGGGCGGCTACGCCGCGTTCGTCGCGACGACGACGCTACTGAACAAGGTCGGCACCGAGCTGGCCGCCGACCCGGACGTGCACGCCATCACCGACGTCACCGGCTTCGGCCTGCTCGGGCACGGCCTCGAGTTTGCGCGCGGCGCCGGCTGCCGCCTCGTGATCGACTGGCCGTCCGTGCCGCTGCTGCCCTCGGCCGAAACGCTCGCCCGGGGCAACTTCGTCGCCGGCGCGTCCCACCGCAACTGGACCGCGTTCGGCGGCGAGGTCGCGCTGGAGGACGGCTTCCCCGAATGGGCGCGGCACCTGCTTACCGATCCGCAGACCTCGGGCGGCCTGCTCGTCGCCTGCGCCCCCGAGCGCGCAGACGCGATCCTCGCCCGCATCCGCGCCGCCGGGCATCCGGCGGCGGCGATCGTCGGGCGGGCGGAGGCGGGCGCGGCGGGAATTCGCGTCGCCGGCTGATCCCAGGGCCGGAAGGCGATCGAAACCAATCCTCCGGCATCATCGCGGCCCCGCGATGCGTCGCGCAGAGCCGCCCGCCCCCGTCGTGACCGACGTTCCCTACGACCCGGATCTCGAAACCGCCCACGGCGTCGCGGATTGGCCCTATGGCCGATCCGCCTTCGCGCTCGCGCGCCCGGACACCTTGCCGGACGGACGCCCGTGGCCGCGGCTGCACGTGCTCACCGTCGCCTCCGGCGACGCGCCGCGTCTGGCGGACAGCATCGCCTCGGTCGCCCGGCAGGACTACCCGGAATGCCGGCACGACGTCGTGCCGCCGGGATTGACGTCGCCCGCCGCGATCCTCGCCGACGACGGGGTCGACTTCGTCCTGGTCCTGCGGGCGGGCGATCTCCTGGCGCCCGGCGCGCTCGCCGCCCTCGTTCTCGACGCGGTCCTCTCGGGGGCGGATGCGGTGGCGGGGCTTCGGGTGCTGTTCGACGACGCGGTGACCGGCCTCGACCTGCCCTCGTCGGCGGGGGATGACGCCGCGCCGGACGCCGTCTTCACCGGCGGCGAAGTTCTCTGGCGGCGTGCCGCGCTCGGCATGCTGGGCAGCTTCGATCCGGTCGACGCCGAGTGGACCGCACGCGCCTGGTCGGCAGCCGTGCGGACGGAGGCCGGCGTCACCCGCATCGGCCGGCCCGTCCTGCTGCAGCGCGAGCGGACGATTCACACAACGGATTCAAGTCCATCCGCGTCTTCCCCTCCCCCCTCTGCGGGGGAGGGTGGGCCTCGCGTCAGCGAGGGTCGAGAGAGGGGAGCGCCGTATCCGGCACCGTCGCGCCCCTCTCCCCCCCTGCTCCGCAGGGTACCTTCCCCCGCCAAATGGGGAGGGAAGAGTGGTGCCGCTTCCCTCTCGATCGCCTCGCTCACCGGCACGGGGCATGCCGGCGGTGCCGGGATCGCGCATCGGCGCATCGGCGAGGCGCTGCGGCTCGCCGGGCACCGCGTCGCGGAGTTCGTGCTTGCCGACGAATCGCCGCCGGCCGCGGCGGAATGGACCGATGCGTTTCCCGTCGCCGAAGCCGCGATCCGCGCCGGCGACCACGACCTCGTGCTCGCCGGAAACCTGCACGGCGCCACCCGGAGCCTCGCCATCGCCGGGCGCCTCGCTGCCGAGCGGCCCGTCGCGCTCGTCCTGCACGACCTGTTCCCGCTGACCGGCCGCTGCGCCCACCCCCGCGGCTGTGCCCGGATCGAGACCGTCGGCTGCGACGCCGCCTGCCCGACGCCGGACGAGTATCCGCAGCTCGGCCGGCATCGCATCGCCGGCGCGCAGGCCGGCAAGCGTGCGGTGCTCGCCCGGCGGGACGGTCCGATCCTGCTCGCCAACTCGGCCTGGACGGCCTCGCGCGCCCGGGCGCTCGCGCCGCCGGGCGCCGTGGTCGCGCCCCTGGCGCTGGCCTTTCCGACGAGCGTCTTCCGGCCCCGCGATCGTTCGGCCCTGCGCCGCAGACTCGGGCTTCCCGCCGACGACCTGCTGATCCTGGTCTCGGCGGTGGTGCTCGACGGACCGGACAAGAACGTCGGCGATCTCGCGGACGCCCTGCGCCGCGTCGCCGGTCCCGGCGTCGGCTTCGTCGCGATCGGCCGGCTCGACCATCCCGCGCGCCTCGCCCTGCCGAACCTGTTCGCGCCCGGGCTGATCGCCGACGAGGCGCACCTGGCCGCCTGGTACGGCGCCTGCGACCTGCACGTCACGGCGAGCCGGCTCGAGACGCTGGGGCAGACGCCGATCGAGGCCGGCCTGTGCGGAACGCCGACGCTGGCCTATCGCACCGCCGGCCTGACCAGCTCGGTGATCGACGGCGTCTCCGGGCGGCTCGTCCCGGTCGAGCCCGGCGCGCTGGGCGATGCCCTCGTCGAGCTCGTCGCCGATCGGCCGGCGCTCGCCCGGCTCGGCGCCTTCGCACGGATCGCCCTGGAAAGCCGGTTCAGCCCGGCTTCCTGCGCGAGCTCGCTCGACCGGGTGTTTCGCGAGCGCGGCCTGCTGCCGCCGGACGGGGGCCGCCTGCGCTTCGCGCCGGCGCTGCTCGGCCATTTCCCGTTCGCCGCGATCCCGGCTGCGGCCGCCACCGGCCTCGTCGCCGCGCCGTCCAACCCGCTCGTCCGCGGGCTGCGCCGCGCCAAGCAGCGCCTGCTCGGGCGCCGCCTGCCGCCCTGGGCGCGGCGCGGCCTGTATTGGGCCGTCCGGCTTCGATCGCTCGGCGGAGCCCGGTGATGCGCGGCCCGATCTACCTCGACCAGACCCATGTCCGCGGCCACGTCACCGGCATCGAGCGGGTGGCGCTCGACCAGTTCACGCCGGCGATGCTCGGCGGCGCGGTCCGGCCCATGCGCAGCCGCAGCATCCCGGGGATGATCCTCGCGCAGCAGCTCGGCCTGCCGCTTCGCGCGGCGCGGGAGCCCGAGGCGCAGTTCGTGATGGCCGGCTTTCCCCCCGGCCCGCTGATGGCGCCGTTCGCGGAGCGCTGCATCCTCTGCGTCTACGACACCTTCCTCCTCGACCGGCCGGAGGATCTCGCCTGGAAGAGCCGGCTCTACATGGCGCCGGCGTTCCGCTACGCGATGCGCTGGGGTCGGCGCTTCCTGGTGATCTCGCGCAAGACCGGCGCGGATTTGCGCCGTCACTGCGCCGACGACGCCCTCGTCGCCCTGCTGCGGCCGGCGGTGCGCGACGTGTTCGGCCTCGACGGGCTCCCAGGCCCCGCCGCCTATCGGCCCGAGGCGCCGCTGCGCATGCTGGCGATCGGCACGATCGAGCCGCGCAAGGCTTACCCGGCGGCGATCGCGCTCGCGGCGGCTCTGAACCGCGCCGGCGTGCCGGCCGAGCTGCACATCGTCGGCCGCCTCGGCTGGGGCCGGCACGCCTTCCTCGACGATCCGCCGCCCTTCCTCACCTGGCACGGCTACGTCGGCGACGATGCGCTGCGCACGCTCGCCGCCAGCGCCCACCTTCTGCTTTCGACTTCGAAGGCCGAAGGCCTCGGCCTGCCCCTGCTCGAGATTCAGCATGGCGGCCTGCCGGTGGTCGCCCCCGACGACGCGGTGTTCCGCGAGGTGCTCGGCGAATCCGGCCTTTTCCTCCGCCCGGGCGATCCCGAGGGCGCCGCCTCGGCGCTGATCCAGGCCGTCCGGTCCGGCCGCTTGGCGGAAGCCGCGGCCGACGCGCGGGCAAACGTCGCACGATGGAATCGCTTGGCCGCGCGCGACGCGGAGGCGTTCCGCGGCTACCTCGCCGAGGGCGTGTCGGCCTACGGGCCAGACAACCTCGTCGCGCCCGATGGGGTCGCGCCCGATCCGGTTATCCCCAAGCGGTGAGGCGGACTACGTATTGAGCGTCGCGCCGGCGGATCGTTAAGCATGCCACGCTGTCTCGTCTTGAAGAGACGCTGTTCGCCCCCGTTTCCAAGGCATTGGGAAAGATTTTGCGGCAACCAGAGAGCGCAACCTGCGGTCCGCAGATTGCGGAGACGTTATCGAACACCGCCATCGCCGGGCGCTTCCGGTTCAAGGTGGCACGGGAACGCTCCGAAACGGGATCGTTCCTGGAAACCGTCGGGCAGGTGAGGGACAGAGACCGATGTTCGATTTCTCGACCCCCGTCCGCGGCGAGCCCGTGGAGGTGACGCTGCCGCCGCGCTTCTCCGATCGGGCCGACCCGGGCACGATCCTCCGCCGCCTGTGGCGCGGAGCGAGCTTCATCGTGCTGGGCGGCCTGTTCATGGTTGCCGCCGCCGTCGCGCTGCTCGGGCTGCTGACCCCGGTCTACACCTCTAGCATCCAGATCCTGGTCGATCCCTCCGATCTCCGCGTCGTCGACAACGACGTCAGCGCCCGCACGCCTCAGGCCGACAGCGGCGTGTCGCTCGCCGAGAGCCAGACCAAGGTGATCCAGTCGGACAACGTCCTGCGGCGCACGGTCGAGAAGCTCGACCTCGATCGCGACGACGAGTTCGCCAAGCCCGAGTCCGACAACCCGACGATCGTCTGGCTGCGCACGGCGCTCGGCATGCTGCCGCCGCCCGGCAGCCGCGACCCGGTCAACGTCGCCGTCGACACCCTGCAGACCAAGCTGACCGTGCGCCGGGCCGAGCGCACCTTCGTGATCGACGTGCTGGTGCAGTCGCGCGATCCGGAGAAGGCGGCAAAGATCGCCAACGCCATCGGCGACGCCTACTTCGCCGAGGAGGCCAGCGCCCGCACCGAGGCCGCTCGCCGCGCCTCGGACGCCCTCAACGGCCGCCTGTCGAGTCTGCGCCGCGACGTCGAGCTCGCCGAGGGCAAGCTCCTGAAGTACCGCGAGGACAACAACCTCGTCGCGTCGAGCGGTCGCCTGCTGACCGACCAGCAGCTCGGCGACCTCAACCAGCAGCTCGTCACGGCCCAGATCAAGACCGCGGAATCGCGCTCGCGCCTCGAGCAGGCGCGCAAGATGAAGGCCGGCGACGCCAGCACGGCGCTGCCGGAGATGCTGCAATCGCTCGAGATGCAGGCGCTCCGCCAGCAATACGCGACGCTCTCGCGCAACACCGCCGAGCTTGCGACCCGCCTCGGCGAGCGCCACCCGGCGATGGCCGAGCAGTACGCCCAGCAGCGCGACCTCCAGCGCCTGATCCAGCGCGAGAAGGAGCGGATCATCGAGACGACGCAGAAGGACTACGATCGCGCGGCGGCGAGCGAAACGGCGATCCGCAAGAGCCTCGACCGGGCCAAGGCCGAGACCGTCACCAGCGATCGCGCCAATGTCGGCCTGCGCGAGCTGGAGCGGACGCTCGAATCCCGCCGCGGCGTGTACGAGACCTATCTCCGCCGTTCGCGCGAGGCGAGCGAGCAGGAGCGCCTGAACAGCATCAACGTCCGCATCATCTCGCCGGCGGTCCCCGCCCGCACCCGGACCTGGCCGCCCTCGCCCAAGGTGGTGCTGCCGCTGGCCCTGCTCGTCGGGATGATGCTGGGCGTGGCCATCGCGCTGTCGCTCGGCGCCGCCCGCGACCGTCGCAACGACCGCAACGAGCGCCGCGCCGCGACCGTGCCGCCCCGGAGCTTCCGAGCTGCCGATGCTTGAGGCGGGACAGGCGCAGGCCGAGGACGACGGCGCGGTGAAGGTCGCCGGCTTCGCCATTCACCCCGCGATGCCGCGGCCCCGGGCCGTCCGCGGGACGAGCCCTCGCCTCGAACCCGGCCATGCGGCCGGCGCCACGCCGGAACCCCCCTTAGATCGCCGCAGCGAGGCCGGCAGCGCCTGGCGCGTGCGGATGTTCGGCCACGACTTCGCCGCCGGTCCCGCAGCCGGGATCCTCGCTGCCTCGGCGATGCAGCCGTCGGCCGGGCCGCGCCTCGTCGTCACCGCCAACATCGACCACATCGTCCTGCTCTCGGAGAACGCCGCCTTCCGGCAGGCCTATGCCAGCGCCGTCGCGCGGACGCTGGACGGCACGCCGCTGGTCTGGCTCGCGCGGCTGCGCGGCCAGCCGGCCGCCCGCGTCACCGGGCACGACCTCCTCGCGCACGCGCTGTTCGCCCGGCCGGTCGAAGGCCGGCGCGTCTTCCTCGTCTGCTCGCGGGAGGCGGTCGCCGAGGCGATCCGCGACCGGCTCGAGCGGTCCGGCTATGACGCGGATGCCATCGCGACCTGCGTGCCGCCCTTCGGCTTCGACGACGACGCGGAGTACGGCCGCGCGCTGTCGGCCCGCATCCGCGAGCACGGCACCACCCTGCTGGTCATGGGCGTCGGCGCGCCGCGCTCGGAGGTCTGGGTGACGCGCCAGGGTGCAGCCCTCGGCACGCCGCTCGTGCTGGCGGTGGGCGAGGCGGTCAACGTCGCCGCCGGGCTGGTGCCGCGGGCGCCAGTGATGCTGCAGCGTGCCGGGCTCGAATGGGCGTTCCGGTTCGCCTTCGCGCCGCGACGGCTGTTCCGGCGCTACTTCGTACGGTCGTGGCGCTTCCTCGCGCTCCTGCGCGGCGAGATCGGGAACCGGGACGCGGCCTGACGCGCGGCTTCGCGGCTCCGCGGGTTCAGGCGGACGCGAACAGGTGCGGGTGCCGCAGGCGCAGCGCGAAGACCAGGGTCAGCGTCTTCATGTCCGCGATCTCGCCGGCGTCGCTGCGGCGGGCGAGGTCGTCGAGCGCCACCTCGTGGACGGTGATCGCCTCGTTCTCCTCGGCGAGCCCGCCGCCCGGTCCCGACCGGTCGGCCGCGCCGAAGGGGGCGAGGAACAGGTCCATCCGCTCGGTCGAGATGCCCGGCGCAGTCCAGGCGCTGACCACCCGCTCGAGCACGTTCAGGTCGACGCCGGTCTCCTCGTAGGCTTCGCGGCGGGCGCCGTCCTCCGGGTCGCCCTCGTCGAGGATGCCCGCCGGGGTCTCGAGCATGTCCAGCGGGCCCTCGGCGAAGAACACCGGGGCGCGGAACTGCGAGACCAGGAGCGCGACGCGGCGCGTCGGATCGTAGGGCAGCACCGCCACCGCGCGACCGTGATCCTCGATCTCGCGGGTGATGCGGGTGCCGTCCGGCATCGTCACCTCGGCGACGAGGAACCGGGCCCAGCCGTCATGAACGAGGCGTGTCCCGCGGATGATGGGTACCATGCCTGTGGATCTTCCTGCCCGAGTCGCGTCGAGGCCGTTCTAGGCAGGCGATCGTTCAGGAATGAGGCGGCTTCGCGGAGTCTCCGGGGCAGGTGCCGGGGCCACGGCGGATCGAGAACCGCGTCGCCGTGCCGATCCGGTCCCAGGCTTCGACGGTGTCGCCCTCCTCGCGCACGAGGTTCGGGATGTCGAGGCAGGCCAGCGGATCGGTGCAGGTCACCCGCAGCAGCGTGCCCGGCGGCAGGCGGCGCAGCGCCTTGCGCGTCCGCAGCACCGGAAGTGGGCACTTGAGGCCGGCGAGATCGAGGTCGATCGGTGGTGCGTCCGGCATGCGAGAACCCCGACGACGGGGCCGCCGTCGCCGGGGTCGATAGACCGGATCGATGCGGCTTGTCAGCCGGGCGAAGCGGCCGGCCGTGACCCTAGCGCGTGACGAGGAAGCGGTGCGGGTCGCCCGCCCGATTACGGGAACCGGCAATGGGTGAAGGCGGGGTCGACCGAGCGCTTCCACGATCCCTCGTAGTCGGCGAGGCGGTCCTCGGCATGCGAGCGCCCGGCCGCCACGATCGCCTCCAGCGGCTGCAGGTAGATCGTCTCGTCCCGTCCGGAGCCGTCACGGCGGGCACGTGCCTTGAGGCCGGCCCGCGCGATGGCGAGCGCCTCGGCCGCGACCGCGCCCAGGCTGCGCCGCGCGACCGGCGTCGCGAGGCCCAGGCGCGGGACGGTGGCGCGCAGGGCCTCCCGGTCGGTGGCGCTCCAGCCCGAGACGAGGTCGAGGGCGGCATCGAGCGACGCCTCGTCGTAGAGCAGGCCGACCCAGAACGCGGCCTGCGCCGCGATCATGCCGGCATCGCCGACGTCGGCGCCGCGCATCTCGAGGAAGCGCTTGAGCCGAACCTCGGGAAAGGCGGTGGAGGCGTGGTTGGCCCAGTCGGAGACCGTGGCGTACTCGCCCGGCAACTGGGCGAGCTTGCCGGCCATCAGGTCGCGGAACGAGGCGCCCGAGACGTCGTGGTAGGTGTCGCCGCGCTTGACGAAGTACATCGGCATGTCGAGCAGCCAGTCGACGTAGCCCTCGTAGCCGAAGCCTGCGTCGAAGGCGAAGCCGAGCATCCCGGTGCGGTCGGCGTCGGTGTCGCGCCAGATCTCGGAGCGTCGCGACAGGAAGCCGTTCGGCCGCCCGTCGGTGAAGGGCGAGTTGGCGAACAGGGCGGTCGCGACCGGCTGCAGCGCGAGCGAGGCGCGGAGCTTCCGCGTCATGTCGCTTTCCGACGCGAAGTCGACGTTGACCTGCACGGTGGCGGTGCGCAGCATCATGTCGAGGCCGAGCGATCCGACCTTCGGCATGTAGCCGGCCATGATCTTGTAGCGGCTCTTGGGCATCACCGGCGTCTCGGCCCGCGACCATTTCGGGCTCATCGCGAGGTCGAGGAAGCCGATGCCGAGGCCGTCCGCCACGCGCTTCGTCGCGGCCAGGTGCTCGTCGAGCTCGCGGGCGGTGGCGTGCACGTCGGCGACCGGCGCGCCCGAGAGTTCGAACTGCCCGCCGGGCTCGATCGAGATCGCGCCGCCTTCCGCAGCCGACAGGCCGATGACGTGGCCGGCATCGAGGATCGGCTCCCAGCCGGTCTCGCGGCCGACGCCTTCCAGCAGGGCTCGGATGCCGCGCTCGCCTTCATACGGCACCGGTTCGCGCGTCTCAACGTAGAAGGGAATCTTCTCGTGCTCGGTGCCGATCGCGAAGCTCTCGCGCGGCTTCTCGCCGGCCGCGAACCAGTCGATCAGTTCGACACGCGTGGTGAGCGGTGTCGTGTCGGACGTATCGCGCGCCATGCGCTGCCTCGCCGTGAAATCATGGGCTGAACTCGGGAAGCGCGCCGGCCGTCTGGAAAAGAGCGATGCGGTCGTGCCCCGTCGCCGGGATGGGTCGTCCATAATCCAGGGCGCCGGACCCGACAACGCGACCTTGAGCGCCCCTGCCCCGCTTCGACCGGCAATCGTCGGGCGTCGGAGGCGCTGCGCGCGGTCGATGTGCGCGGGCGCACGCCGACAGGGCTATCATCGCGCGTCGCCGAGTACGGCCTGGACCAGGGCGAGCGCCGCGACCGCGGCGGTGTCGGCCCGGAGGATGCGGGGCCCGAGGGAGAGCGCCACGGAGTTGGGCCGCGCCAGGATCGCCGCGCGCTCCTCCGGCGCGAACCCGCCCTCCGGGCCGATCAGCACTGCGAGTGGAACGGGGCCCGCCGGATCCGCGGCCCGGCGCAGGGCGGCGACGGGGTCGGCGATCGCGGCGTCCTCGTCGCAGAACACCAGCAGCCGCTCCGGCGCGAGGTCGGCGAGCGCCGTGGGCAGGCGCGCGGCTTCCATCAAGGCCGGCACGGCGAGGATGCCGCACTGCTCGGCCGCCTCGATCATGTTGGCGTGCAGGCGCTCGGTGTTGAGGCGGTCGCCTTGCGTGTAGCGCGTCAGGACCGGCCGGATCGTGCCCGCCCCCATCTCGACCGCCTTCTGGGCGAGGTAGTCGAGCCGCGCGCTCTTCAAGGGCGCGAACAGGTAGTGCAGGTCGGGCGGTGCGGTCTGGGGCCGTACTCGGTCGACGACGGTCAGATGCGCGCTCTTGCGCCCCGACGGCACCAGGCTCGCCCGCCACTCGCCGTCCCGCCCGTTGAACAGCAGCACCGGGTCGTCCGGCTGCCGGCGCAGGACGTTGAGCAGGTAGTTCGCCTGCGCCCGGTCCAGGGGAAGGTTCGCGCCCGCGAAGAGGTCGTGCGCCACGTGGAGACGGGGCGCGGTGAAGTCGTAGGCCGCCATCCGGGCTCCGTCGCGTGCGGGATCGCCGCTGTCAACGCCGGAGCGAGGCGGCGCCGATGTTGCCGAAACATCACGGGCGCTGGTTTTCGAAACGTTACCCCGCCATGTCGGAGCCGGCCCGTTTGCGGCTCGATTGACGCCACATTCCTATGGCGAAGCGGAACCCGGACATTCCGGACCGGCCGTACCGCAGCGCGGCCGACCTCCGGCTCGAAGACGACATCCGTCGACGCTGCGCGCCATGCCGACGGCGCATCGCCTGCGACCGGGGCGGATCTCCAGGGAGACGAGACCATGCGCTACAAGACCTACGGACTGGCCGCCGCCCTCGTCGCGGGCAGCTTCCTGGCCAGCACGGCCGCCTTCGCTCAGTCCGCCGAGTGCGGCGCGATCCAGACGACGCTGCAGACCCGCAAGGATCTCGTCGCCAAGGCGAACGTGGCGTCGAACGGAAAGAAGAAGATGACCCCGCAGGAGGCCTGCGCGCTGTTCGGCAAGCTTCAGTCCAACGGCGTCGAGGGCATGAAGTGGATCGCCGCCAACAAGGAGTGGTGCTCGATCCCCGACTCGTTCGCGGAAGGCTTCAAGGCCGACCACTCGAAGGTGGTGGGCATCCGCACCAAGATCTGCGGCATCGCGGCCCAGGCGACCAAGATGGAGGCTCAGGCCCGCGCTCAGGCCCAGAACGGCGGCGGCGGCGGCCTCCTCGGCGGCCCCGGCCTGACCGGCCAGTTCAAGATGCCGCAGGGCGCGCTCTGAGGCGGATGCGACCCGCCTCCCACCCGTTCCTCATCCCGTCCGGGCCCCGGTCGTGAATGACGCGAAGGCGGTGGAATCCCGCGTCGCCGACGCGGTGACCGGCCATTGGGTCGACCGGCTCGCCCCGCGGGCCGCCCGGCCTTACCTGCGGCTCGCCCGCATCGACCGGCCGATCGGCTGGTGGCTGCTGCTGCTGCCGTGCTGGTGGTCGACGGCGCTGGCCGCCACCCGCGCCGGCCTGCCCTGGCCCGATCCGCGCCACCTGCTGCTGTTCCTCGTCGGCGCGGTGGCGATGCGCGGGGCCGGCTCGACCTACAACGACATCGCCGATCGCGACCTCGACGCGCAGGTCGAGCGCACGCGCTCGCGGCCCCTGCCCTCGGGGCAGGTCGGCACGCGCGCCGCCGCCATCTTCCTCGCCGCCCAGGCGCTGGTCGGCTTCCTCGTCCTGATGCAGTTCGATGCGTTCGCCATCGGCGTCGGGCTGTGCTCGCTGATCCCCGTGGCGATCTACCCGTTCATGAAGCGGGTGATGTCGATGCCGCAGCTGGTGCTCGGCCTCGCCTTCTCCTGGGGGGCGCTGATGGGCTGGGCCGCCCTGCTCGACCAGCTCGCCGCACCGGCCTGGCTGCTCTACGCCGGCACGATCGCCTGGGTGGTCGGCTACGACACGATCTACGCGGTGCAGGACATCGAGGACGACGAGATCGCCGGCATCCGCTCGTCGGCGCGGTTCTTCGGCGGCCGGCTTCGGGTCGCCGTCGGGGCCTGCTACGGGGCGGCCGTGCTGCTGATCGGCGCGGCGGCCTACGGGGCCGGGGCGGGACTGCTCGGTTTCCTGGGCGTCGCCGCGTTCGCGGGCCATCTCGGCCGGCAGGTCTGGCGGCTCAAGGCGCGGGACGGGCGGGAGGCGCTGGCCCTGTTCCGCTCGAATCGCGGGGCCGGGCTGATCCTGTTCGCGGGGCTCGCCGCCGATACGATCAACCAGGGCTGGCCGGGCTGAGCGCTCACGAGCGGGCGATGATCTCGTTCTCGCCGCGGTGGATCTGCGGGCGGACCGGGAGGCGGCCGGTCTTGCGGCGCACGAGGAAGCGCGGGCGGCGGTCGCCGAGCGAGCCGTGCCGGCGCCGAATGCGGGTCTTGCCGAGCATCAGCCGGCCGACCTGCGCCGACACGGTGGCGAGCACGCCGTCCTCGCGCACGATCATCCGCGGCAAGCCGGTGCGGGCGGCGAGGTCCCGCCAGATCGCGACGACCTCCTCCTCGCAGAACGGCCCGAGACGGGCGACGACGGCGCCAGCGGCGTCGACGAGGCAGAGGTCGAACCGGTCCTCGCCGCAGCTCTCCGCCTCGTCGGTCGCGAAGGTGAGCGCGATGCCGGCGGCCTTGGACGTCGCGGTGGCGGCGCCGAACACCGGCAGCGGCGAGGCGTCGAAGGCGAAGCGCGCCGGCGCGGCGCCATCGCGATCGAGGCGATCGGTCTCGGCAAGATGATCGGTCGGGTTCCGGTCCATGGTGTCGAACGTGTTCATCTGCCCGCCGTCCATTTGCAAGTGGCGACCTGCTCGGGTCGTCCGTTATGCCAAGCAGATTGGCGTCTAACCTCCCCATGGTGCCTTAAGAGTGAGCGTTAAGCGATCGTGGACAGCGCGTTCGCGCTCGGAATGCTCAACGGTTCCTTGCCGCGATCGATGAAAACCGCCGGTTCCGCGCTGCGGCCTCGCGATCCTTGTGGCGCTCCGGGGCAGACCCTACAACGGTGCGGTCGCGCGCTCCGGCGCGCCGCCCCCCTGTCGCGATCGGGACCATCCGCACGTCGCATCGGCGCGCGGGTCGGCGCGAGCCGCGATGCCGATCCCCTCCCCCGTCGCCGGACACGGACCGCCATGACCGATACGATCTCAGCGGACTTCGTGCACGCCCTGATGCCGGACCTGCGCGAGGCGCTTCGCGAGGCGGCCTCCCTCGCCCTGCCCTTCTTCCGGGCCGGCAGCCAGACCTCGGCGAAGATCTGGTCGAAGGCCGGCGGCTCGCCGGTGACGGAAGCCGACGTCGCCGTCGACACCTTCCTGAAGATCCGCCTGAGCCAGATCGTGCCGGCGGCGGCGTGGCTGTCCGAAGAGACGGCCGACGACGCCGTGCGGATCGGTCACGACCTCGTCTGGATCGTCGACCCGATCGACGGGACCCGCGCCTTCCTGTCCGGGCATCGGGACTGGTCGATCGCGGTGGCGCTGCTGAAGGCCGGCGAGCCCGTGATCGGCTTCGTGAACGCGCCGGCGCTCGGGCACGATTACGAGGCGATCTACGGGCGGGGCGCGACGCGCAACGGCAAGCCGATCGGCGCGCGGCAGGGCGTCGCGCTGCCGACGGCCCGCGTCACCGGCCCGAAGCCGATGATCGACCGGCTGGGGCGTGGCGTCTCGCGCGATCTGGGGGACGCCGCCTTCGAGCGCATCGACCGGATTCCGTCGCTCGCCCTGCGCGTGGCCCGCGTCGCCGAAGGCTCGGTCGATGTCGGGCTGGTCTCCTCGGATGCCCGCGACTGGGATCTCGCGGCGGCCGACCTGATCCTGCGCGAGGCGGGCGGCTCCGTCTGCGACATGTCCGGCGTCGCGACCGTCTACAACCGGACCGATCCGGTGCATGGCGAGCTGGTCGCGCTGCCGAACGACCTGCGCGACGTCGTCGTATCGGCCTGGGACCGGGGCCGGTCGTGACGATCTCGCGGGCTTGAGCCGGTCTGAAACGAAGAAGAGCCGATCCTGCATCTGCAGGATCGGCTCGGCGCGGTCAGGCGTGGGCGGCTTCGCGAAGGGCCAGAGCGGCCGGCGCGAGCCCGAGGCGGTCGGCGAGATGCCAGCGCAACTCTCGGGGCGAATGATAATTGTAGGATCGATCGATGAGGTGGGAGAGGTCGAGGGTCGGGGCGTCCGACGTCGCGCTCTGCTTGATGCACCCCACCTTGAAGGTCGCCGAATCCGTGACGGGCGACCGGACGCTACGGCGTCGGGTGTATTCGAACAACATGGTGTGTTTGATTGTCTTCCGATGTGACCGGGTTTGCTCCGCCACGCGGCGGGCCCGGCTCTGTTTCTGTGGTGTTGCGATTAAGATTGCGTTTACCTTGACCGTCCGGCGCGGCCGCTCCCGGAGGATGGCAACGTCGGATGGTTTCGACCGTGTTCACGGCCGCGTGGATGGGAGACCGATGGCCTCAGGCAGCCTGGAGGTTGCCGGCGGCGTCCTTGCCGCTGCGCTTGTCGGTCAGGATCTCGTAAGACACCTTCTGACCCTCAGTCAGGTTGCGCATGCCGGCGCGCTCGACGGCGGAGATGTGGACGAACACGTCCTTGCCGCCGTCATCCGGCTGGATGAAGCCGTAGCCCTTGGTCTCGTTGAACCACTTCACGGTACCGGTATTCACGTAGAGAACCTCGTATCGACGATGGGTCGAGCCCTCGCGCTCGTGAAAGCGCGAACGGATCGACTGACTTCTAAGTCTGGTATGGGTGGCAGGGCGTCGGGCAAGGAACCCGTAACCGGCGTCCGTCCCAGGGTTTGGGCCCCCCACAACCCTATCTAAGGGCTCCCTGCGGCCGCAACAAGGCAGGGATGCAGGTTCTCGGCGTGCCCGGGCAAAAGCGGAGGCCCGGCGGCTGGGATTCTCGCGGGCCCCAGTGCATATAAGGGTTCGCGCTCAGGCTTTTAGGCGATCCATGGCAGGTATCTCGGTTTCGTTGGAAGGGGCCAACATCCAGCTCTCCTTCCAGAAGGACGATCAGGCGACCGCCGTGGTGATGGATGCCCGCGCCGCCCGCGCCCTCGTGCGCGCCGTCGGGCAACTGCTCACCGCCATCGACGAACCCGAGGAGCCCGACATGGCCGAGGAGATGGGCGACGAGGAGATCGCGATGCTCGACGTGACCTCCTCCGCGATCGAGATCGGCACCGACGACCAGGGCCAGGCCGTCGTCGCGCTCCAGGCCGGCGCCCTGCCGCCGTTCCAGCTGCGCCTGACCGACGAGGAGGCCCGTCACGTGGCGACGAGCCTCTCCGAGATCCTCGCGGCCCCGCGCGACGTGCGGGCGTCGCACGGCGGCCATTGATCCGTTCCTACATCCTGACGCCGGGATCGGTCGGGGCGCCGGGAAACACGTCCGGCTCCGAGCCGGGGCCGCCGGGCTCGTCGATGCCGGGATCGTTCACCGGATAGGGCGTGCGCGGCCCTGTCGGCCCGATATCGGGCATCTCGTCCGGCGGGACGGGCGGCGGAAGGTCCCCGGGGGTCGGATCGGGGGTCGGAAGGCCGGGATTGGCCATGCGCTGCCTCGTGCAGTTGGGAATGAGCTAGCCAACGGATCGCCTGCGCGAGGGTTCCGCGCATTCCTGGGTTGCCGGATCGTCGGGGAACCGTGGGGAGAAGTCCCGGTTTGCCGGCCGACGTCATCCATCGGAGCGAACCGCCATGCCCGACATCAAGCAAGCCAAGGTCCTGATCCTCGCCACCGACGGGTTCGAGGAGACCGAGCTCACCGTCCCGCAGGCCAAGCTGCGGCAGGCCGGCGCGACGGTCCACGTCGCGTCGCCGAAATCGCGCGAGAAGCCGGAATCGATCCGCGGCTGGGACAAGACCGATTGGGGCAAGAACGTCGCGGTCGACCTCGACCTCGAGACCGTCGATCCGTCTGCCTACGATGCGCTCGTCCTGCCCGGCGGCCAGATCAACCCGGACAAGCTCCGCCTCGAGCCGAAGGCGTTGGAGGTGATCAAGGCCTTCGTGACCTCGGGAAAGGTCGTCGCCGCGATCTGCCACGCGCCGTGGCTGCTGATCGAGGTCGGCGCGGCGAAGGGCCGTGACCTGACCTCGTTCTCCTCGATCCGCACCGACGTGATCAATGCCGGCGCCCGTTGGCACGACCGCGAGGTCGTGACCGACCACGGCATCGTCACCAGCCGCAATCCTGGCGATCTCGATGCGTTCTCGGGGAAGATCATCGAGGAGATCGCCGAAGGGCGGCACGAGCCCCGCTCCCTCGCCGCCTGATCGCGCGACGACACCAGAGAAGGCCGCCTGCCCTCTCGGCGGGCGGCCTTTTCGTCAAATGGAAGCCTCGTGCTCCGCTCAGCGCTTGGCGACGACGGCCTTCTGCGCCTTCGGCTTCATGCCGGTGGTGCTGGCGATCAGCGCCGAGAGGTGATCCTGGTCGAGGTCCGCGGCCGCCTTCTGCGCCGGCTGGGCGGCGACGCGGTCGGGCTTGCGCGGCTCGATCGACCCGGTGGTCACCGGATCGGGCAGGCTCGCCAGAACCTGAGTGCTCGGCGCCGGATCGCGCTGGACCCGCAACGCCCAATGGGCGGCGGTGGACAGCGCCGCGATCGCCAGGATCGCCTTGACGCCGCTGGTGAGGAACCCCCGCATGATGGTCAAGCCCGACAAAACGCAGTGACACGCGACCGGTTCCCCGGCCCATTGCCACTGTTGCCGATGAGCGTGAACGAAATCCGAAGGTCGGCACCGGCTGCCGTCCCGGAACGGGGCGAAACTTGTGTGGGCCATGCGCCGGGTCCGCGGTTCCTGTTCCCCGCGCCTCCGACACGCCTGCAGCACCCCGGCCCACCAGGATTCACAGGAGCGGTCCAGAGAACTGGTCCGGGCCGCCCCGTCACTGCCGACCCCGCGTCCATGCAGGCCCGAGCGGGCTCGCGAAACCTTCAGGCGCATCGGCCGCGGGGACCGCCGATGTAGGTGAAGTGCAAAGAGCCGGCAACCGATGCTCAGGACGATCCGCGCGTCCGCGACGATCCGCCTGCCGCTTCGGCGAAGGCCAGGAGCGTGGCGACGTCGTCCTCGCCCTCGGGCGTCGCGAGATGCGCGAAGGTCTCGGCCGCTCCGGCGAAGATCGCGCCGCCGGCCGGGTCCGGCGCCAGGAAGTCGACGATCTCGTGCATTTCCGCGACCCATCGGTAGGCCTTCGGCATCATGTCGGGAAACCCGCCGGCGAAGCGGGCGAGCAGCTCCGGCTCGCTCTCCGCCAGCTCCGCCCGCAGCGCGTCGGCGGCGCCCGCGCGCTCTGCGCCGAGGACGATCGCCGCGGCCACCGCCTTCAGGCCCTTGTTGATGCCGGCATAGGCCATCTTCAGGGCGGACGCCGCCCCGACGCCACCCGCGCAGGCCCGCATGTCGAGGCCGCATGCGCGCAGGGCCATCAGCGGCGCGAGGTCGTCGCCGGCGACGTAGACCCGCGGCCCCTTCGCGCCGGGTTCGGGCGGGAGCCCGAGGATCGCACCATCGAGGAACGGTGCGCCCGTGCCCGCGATGATCGCGGCGATGCCGTGCACCGTCGCCGGCGACACCGCATTGCAATCGACGTAGACCGGCTTTTTCGGCTGAGCCGCCAGGCTCGGGGCGAGGCGGACCGCGAGGCCGGCGGCATCGGCCGGCGGCACGATCGACAGGATCAGGTCGGCCGCCGCGATCTCCGCATCGTCGGCGTGGCTCATGCCGGCGGCCCGGGCGCGGGCGCGGGTCCCGGCGCTCCTCCCCGTCAGCGAGGTCAGGACGCGGAAGCCGTTCTCGGTGAGGCGGCGGGCGACCGCGCTTCCCATGGCGCCCGGGGCGATGACGGCGATGGTCGGCATCGAATCACCTCAAGCCATGGCCCGAACCACAGGGACGATCCGCGGCGGATCCGTATCGAAGTGGCAGGCACCCGATGGTGCCCGCCGTCGTCGTGCTAGCGCAGCGAGCCGCAGAAGCGCTGGATGCGGTTGCACGCTTCCTCCAGCGTCTTGGTCGAGGTGGCGTAGGAGATGCGCAGATTCGGGCCGAGGCCGAAGGCCGAACCGTGCACGGCGGCGACGCCCTCCGCCTGCAGCAGCTCGGTCACGAAGTCCTCGTCGGTGGCGATGGTCTTGCCCGACGGGGTCGTGCGCCCGATCGTCTCGGCGCAGGACGGGTAGACGTAGAACGCGCCCTCCGGCGTCGGGCATTGCAGGCCCTTGGTCTGGTTCAGCATCGAGACCACGAGGTCGCGCCGCTCCTGGAACGCCGCCTTGAACTGCGCGAGGTGCGCCTGCGTGCCGTCGAGCGCGGCCACCGCCGCCCATTGCGAGATTGAGGACGCGCCCGAGGTCTGCTGGCCTTGGACGAAGTCCATCGCCTTGATCAGCTTTTCCGGGCCGGCGGCGTAGCCGATGCGCCAGCCCGTCATCGCGTAGGCCTTCGAGACGCCGTTCATGGTCAGCGTGCGCTCGTAGAGGCCGGGCTCGATCTGCGCCGGGGTGACGAATTCGAAGTCGCCGTAGGTCAGGTGCTCGTACATGTCGTCGGTGAGCACCCAGACGTGCGGGTACCTCATCAGCACGTCGGTGATCTTCTTCAGCTCGGCATGGCTGTAGGCGGCGCCCGAGGGATTCGACGGCGAGTTGAGGATGATCCACTTGGTCTTCGGTGTCAGCACCCGCTCCAGCTCCTCGGGCTGGAGCTTGAAGTCGTGCGCCATGTCGGTCTCGGCGAAGACTGGCGTGCCGCCGCAGAGCACCACCATCTCCGGGTAGGACACCCAGTAGGGGCGCGGGATCACGACCTCGTCGCCGGGGTTCAGCGTCGCCAGCAGCGCGTTGTAGATCACGTGCTTGCCGCCGGTGCCGACGATGGTCTGGGAGACCTTGTAGTCGAGCCCGTTCTCGCGCTTGAACTTCTTCACGATCGCTTCGCGCAGCGGCACGATGCCCGACACCGGCGGATACTTGGTCTCGCCCCGGGCGATCGCCTCGATCGCGGCCTGCTTGATGTGCTCGGGCGTGTCGAAGTCGGGCTCGCCGACCGACAGGCTGATCACGTCCATGCCGCCGGCTTTCAGGTCGCGCGCCTTCTGCGTCATCGCGATCGTCGCGGATGGTTTTACGCGCGAGAGGGCGTCGGCGAGAAAGCCCATGGTCGGGTGCTCCGGTTTTCATGCAGGTTTCGCCGTTCCGTGACGGCGGCGGGACCGTAGTCGCGGCTCCTGGGACGAGCAAGGCGCCGGCTCGGGGTTCGCCGGCAAACGTCACGCACGGGGTGCAGGGCTCGTGCTCGGCCGCCGCCTCGACGGCGGCTTCCGGCGACACCATCTCCTGGCGATGGCAACGCTCTCCGTCCTCGACCTGTCGTTCGTCGGTTCCGGCTCCAGCCCGGCTCAGGCGCTGCGCGACTCCCTCGACCTCGCCCGCCACGTCGACCGCCTCGGCTACGGGCGATACTGGCTCGCCGAGCACCATGCCCTGCCCTCGGTCGCGAGCCCGGCCCCCGACATCATGGTCGGCCAGATCGCGGCCGCGACCCGGACGATCCGGGTCGGCTCGGGCGGGATCATGCTGCCGAACCACGCGCCGCTGATGGTCGCCGAGCGCTTCAAGGTGCTGGAGGCGCTGTTTCCCGGGCGGATCGACCTCGGCCTCGGGCGCGCGCCCGGCACCGACGGCATCACCGCCCAGGCGTTGCGCCGGCGCGAGGCGCCGCGCGGCGGCGACGACTTCCTCGAGCGGCTGCAGGAGCTGATGCTGTGGGAGACCGGCGGCTTCCCCGAGGGCCATCCGTTCAACACGGTGACCGTGATGCCGGCCGGCGTGCCGCTGCCGCCGATCTTCCTGCTCGGCTCGTCGGATTACAGCGCGCATCTGTCCGCGCGCGTCGGGCTCGGCTTCGCCTTCGCGCAGCACTTCGCCTCGTTCGACGCGCGTGGCCCGATGCTCGACTATCGCCGCGGCTTCCAGCCCTCGCGGTGGGGCACCCGGCCCCATGCGATCCTCGCGGTCGCGGCCGTGTGCGCCGAGACCGAGGCGCAGGCCGAGCGCCTGGCGCTCAGCACCCAGCTGGCGACGCTCCGGCGCGAGCGCGGCGAGTACGCGCCGATCCCGACGCTCACCGAGGCCGAAGCCTATCCCTACAGCGATGCCGAGCGCGCCCGCATCGCCCGCGGCCGAGACCGGTTGCATGTCGGCACGCCGGAGACTGTGCGCGCCCTGCTCTCGGGCCTCGCCGAGGCGACGCAGGCCGACGAGATCATGGTGGTCTGCGCCGTTCCCGATCAGGAGGCCCGGCGGCGCTCCTACAGCCTGCTGGCGCAGGCCTGGGGACTCGCCGAGACGGCCGCGGCCGCGTGAATCGCCGGACGACATCCTGACCAGCCTGTCGCCTCGACCGGTCCCGGGCTCCTGACATCGATCCGGGATCGGCGCATCCTGGCGGTCTCGACGCGGCTTCGCGGCGTCGGGCACGCGGATGGCCCGTCGAAGGGCCGCCACCCAGGCATCGACGATCTCGGGAGGAGAGAACGATGGGCGATCGACGCGATTTCCTGAAGGCGACGGCCGGTCTCGCGGCCACCGCCATGGCCGCCCCGGTCGCGGCACGGGCCGCGGAGAAGGGGCCGCCCGCGCCGACCGCCTTCGGCATGCCGCGCAACATGATCCTGATCAACCTGCGCCGCGACGGCGGCTACGGCCTCGGCCTGAAGACCCCGGACGGCGTGCTCGACGTCGCCGCCGCCGGGAAGGCGGTCGGCCTGCCGGTGCCGGCCGACATGGACGACCTTCTGCAGAACGGGAAGGGCCCGATGCTGCGCGCGGTGATCGACGCGGTCGAGGCGGCCCCCGACCCGCGGCTGACGATACCCGAGGACCGGATCGCCTACGCGCCGCTGGTCACCCGGCCGGAAAAGATCATCATGATGGGATTCAACTATCGCAAGCACGCCGAGGAGACGGGAACGCCGCCGCCGAAGGACCCGCCGCTGTTCAACAAGTACAACAACACGCTCAACCACCACGGCGGCACGATCCGGCTGCCGACGCAGGCGGCGCGCGAGTTCGACTACGAGACCGAGCTGGTGATCGTCTTCGGCCGGGAATGCCACGACGTCTCGGAGGCCGACGCGCTCGACTACGTCGCCGGCTACGCCACCGGCAACGACTTCAGCGCCCGCGACCTGCAGACGCTGACCTCGCAGTTCATGATCGGCAAGACCTCGGACGGGTTCGCGCCGCTCGGGCCTTACCTCGTCACCGCCGACCGCGTGCCCGACCCGAACAACCTGCGCCTGGTGACCAAGGTCAACGGCGCGGTGCGGCAGGACTGGACGACCGCGGACATGATCTTCAACTGCCGCCAGCTGATCAGCTTCGCCTCGAAGGTGATGACCATCAAGCCGGGCGACGTCTTCTACACCGGCACGCCGCAGGGGGTGATCTTCGGCGAGAAGATCCCGCGGGCGGAGCGGCAATGGCTGAAGCCGGGCGACGTCATCGTGTCGAGCCTCGAAGGGCTGGGCGAGCTGCACTTCAGCCTGGTCTGACCGGCGTTCGGAAATACCGATCCGCCCGCTCTCCACGGTCCTCACCGCTTGCGGGAACGCCGTGGCTCCGTACCGGCAACCGAGGGATCGCGCGGATCACCGCGCGATCCTCTTTCCCGTCTACGGCCGAGGCCGCCGTGTCTCAGCCTCCGAACAACCCGCGCAGGCGGCTGAAAAAGCCGCCGGTCGGGGTCGTCGCGGCGGCGGCGCTCGTCGGGGCGGTCGCGGCCGCCCGCGTCGGCGCTTGAACCAGGCCCAAAGCCGCCGTGTCCGTGCTCTCGCGATCGATCAGGATCAGGCCGCCGGTGTCGCGGGTCTCCGCGTAGGGGTCGAACGGCACCGCGCGGTCGAGCTTGAGCGTGACGTCGGCGATGTCGTTGGCGACGAGCTTCTCGGCCGGGCCGGGCTGCCCGGTCTCGGGGTCGATGCGGTTGCGGATGCGGTCCACCACGGCGTTGGCCGTGACGGTGCCGACCTTGGCGAGCAGCGCCGTGCCGGGGGCGAGCTCGGTCTCGGCGGCCCAGAACAGGCGCACGTCGAGGGTGTCGGAGACCTGCATCGGATACGAGGCGGCGGCGATGACGCTGCCGCGCGAGGCGTCGACCTCGTCGGCGAGCACCAGGGTGACCGACTGGCCCTCCTGGGCGCTGGCGAGATCGCCGTCCGGGCCGACGATCCGCGCCACCGTGGAGGTGCGCGCAGACGGGGCGATCGCCACCGCGTCGCCCGGCTTCACCGTGCCGGCGGCGATGAGGCCCGAGAACCCGCGGAACTCAGAGTTCGGGCGGTTGACCCACTGCACCGCCATGCGGAACGGCGAGGCCAGCGCCTCCTCGTGCACCGGCACGCTCTCGAGATAGGCCAGCAGCGGGCCACCCTGGTACCACGGCGCGGAGACCGCCGGCAGCACGACGTTGTCGCCGTTCTTGGCCGAGAGCGGGATCGCCTGGACCTCGACGAAGCCGAAATCGCGAGTGAAGGCGGAGAAGCCCGCCACCAGCCCGTCGAAGGTGGCCTGCGACCAGCCGACGAGGTCCATCTTGTTGATGGCGAGCACGACGCGGCGGATGCCGAGCATCGAGACCAGCAGGGCATGGCGCCGGGTCTGGCGGGTCAGGCCCTGGCGGGCGTCGACCAGGATCACCGCCACGTCGGCGGTCGAGGCGCCGGTGGCCATGTTGCGGGTGTACTGCTCGTGGCCGGGCGTGTCGGCGACGATGAACGAGCGCTTGTCGGTAGAGAAGAACCGATAGGCGACGTCGATGGTGATGCCCTGCTCGCGCTCGGCCTGGAGGCCGTCGACGAGAAGCGCGAGGTCGACCTCCTGCCCTTGCGTGCCGTGCTTCTTCGAATCGCGCTGGAGCGCGGTGATCTGGTCGTCGAAGATCTGCTTGGTGTCGTGCAGCAGGCGGCCGATCAGCGTCGACTTGCCGTCGTCCACCGAGCCGCAGGCGATGAAGCGCAGGACTTCCTTGCTCTGATGCGCGGCCAGGAACGACGCGTAGCCGAACTCGGGGGCGTCGAACGCGTCCTTGGAGGGGTGGACCGTCATCAGAAGTAGCCTTCCTGCTTCTTGCGCTCCATGGCGCCGGCGCCGTCCTTGTCGATCACCCGGCCCTGCCGCTCCGAGGTGCGGGCGGCCAGCGTCTCGCCGATGATCGCCGGCAGCGTGTCGGCGCCGCTCTCGACCGCGCCGGTGAGCGGATAGTCGCCGAGCGTGCGGAAGCGGACCTTGCGCAAGGTCGGCGTCTCGCCGGGCTCCAGCGGCAGGCGGTCGTCGTCGACCATGATCAGCTGCCCGTCGCGCTCGACCACCGGCCGCGGCTCTGCGAAGTAGAGCGGCACGATCGGGATCCGCTCCTGCTCGATGTAGAGCCAGATATCGAGCTCGGTCCAATTGGAGAGCGGGAAGATGCGCAGGCTCTCGCCGCGCTTCTTGCGCAGGTTGTAGAGGTGCCAGGGCTCGGCCCGCTGGCGCTTCGGGTCCCAGCGGTGCTGGGCCGTGCGCAGGGAGACGATCCGCTCCTTGGCGCGCGATGCCTCCTCGTCGCGGCGGGCACCGCCGAAGGCCGCGTCGAACTTGTGCTTGTCGAGCGCCTGCCGCAGCGCCTGCGTCTTCATCACGTCGGTGTGGACTTCCGAGCCGTGGCTGATCGGGCCGACGCCGCGGGCGAGCCCGTCCTGGTTGGTGTGGACGATCAGGTCGAGGCCGAGCTCCTTCGCGCGGGCGTCGCGGAAGGCGATCATCTCGCGGAACTTCCAAGTCGTGTCGATGTGCATCAGCGGGAACGGCAGGCGGCCGGGGGCGAACGCCTTCAGCGCCAGGTGCAGCAGCACCGACGAATCCTTGCCGATCGAGTACAGCATCACCGGGTTCTCGGTCTCGGCGACCGTCTCCCGGAAGATGTGGATGCTCTCGGCTTCCAGCCGCTGCAGGTGCGTGAGGCGGCTGCCGGCTTGCGCCTGGATCGCGGGTGCGGCGCTCATCGGGCCATCTCCGGTCTGTGGGATTGCGTGGTCTCGAATGCCGCGGCTTCCTCGCCGGGCGCGACGTCGGCCTCGGGCACGTGGACGTGCAGGCCGCATTCCTTCTTGGATTCTTGCTCCCACCACCAGCGGCCGGCACGCTCCGGCTCGCCGACGCGGACGGCACGGGTGCACGGGGCGCAGCCGATGGAGGGGAAGCCGCGATCGTGCAGCACGTTGTAGGGCACGTAGTTGTCGCGCACGAAACGGTCGACGTCCTCGCGCGTCCAGTCGGCCAGCGGATTGAGCTTGATCAGGTTGCGGCTCTCGTCGAACTCCGCGAGCGGCGTGTCGGCGCGGTTGGCGGACTGGCCGGCGCGCAGGCCGGTGAGCCAGCCGGCCGCCCCGTCGAGGGCGCGGCCCAGCGGCTCGACCTTGCGGAAGCCGCAGCAGGCCTGCCGCGCCTCGACCGAATGGCGGAAGCCGTTGATGCCGGATTCGCGCACGAACGCTTCCTCGGATCGCCGCTCGGGGGCGTAGGCGCGGATGCGGATGCCGTAAACCGATTCCGTCTCCGCCCAAACGTCGTAGGTCTCGGGATAGAGCCGCCCCGTATCCAGGGTGACGATCTCGGTCCGGCCCTTGGCCATCGCGAGCGCGTGCGTCAGCGCCTGATCCTCGATGCCGAGGCTCGTGGTGAAGACGAGGCGTCCGGGGATCGTTGCCTCGATCAGGGCGATCCGCCCCTTGAGGTCGAGGGGCTTGAGCTGGGCGGCGAGATCGGCCGCCGCCTGGGGGGTGGGAAGGGTCATCGCCTGTTCGTTCGCGGGCCGGGTCGTGCCAGGGGCACTGGTTGTTCCCTGAGATGTTCGCTATAACGAACGGTGTCAAGGCGCCGCCGCGAGGCTCGGATGCCCTGCGCTGCGATGCAGTAAGCCCTGGCAACACGCCGCAATCGGGATCGGTTGCGCGGAAATGGAAGTTCCTTCTCATGGGCGCCCTGCATGGGCCGCATGGCGAAGCGACGTCGAGATGCGAGGTTGGCCGTGGATTCGATCGATCTGAAGATCCTGGCGCTGCTGCAGACGGACGCGACCCTGTCGATCGCCGCGATCGGCGAGCGGGTCGGCCTGTCGCAGACCCCGTGCTGGAAGCGCATCCAGCGCCTCGAGGCCGACGGGGTGATCGACCGCCGCGTCGCCGTGCTCGACCCGGTCAAGCTCGGCCTCGGGCTCACTGTGTTCGTTTCGATCGAGACCGCCGACCATTCGCGCGAGTGGCTGGAGCGATTCGCCGGCACCGTCTCGGCGATGCCCGAGGTGCTGGAATTCTACCGCATGGCCGGCGACGTCGATTACATGCTCCGCGTCGTCGTGGCCGACATGAGCGCCTACGACACGTTCTATAAGCGCCTGATTGCGACGCTGCCGTTGAAGAACGTCACCTCGCGCTTCGCGATGGAGAAGGTGAAGTCGACGACGGCCCTGCCGCTGCCCGCGCCGCCGACGAACGGCCGCCAGATCCAAGGATTGCCGCCGACCCTCGTGGCGGTTGGAGAATAAAGTTCTTTTTTGCGCCGCAACGACGATCGACTCCTTCTCCAAATCAAGCGTTCTGTAAAACGGACGTTTTCCCGTTGACAGGGGCCTTCCGCCCCACGACATGGTCTTCCGATGTCACGCCAAAGCCTTCTTCCCCGCACCGCGCCGTTCGGCGACAGCGAGCGGGCCAGCCTCGACGCCGTGCTCGGCAGCGCCACCGCGATCCAGCGCGCCTGGCTCGCCGGCTTCCTCGCCGGGATCGACGCGGCCGGCGGGCAGCCTGCGGCGGCACCGGCCGCTCCGCCGAAGGCCGCCGAGCCGCTGACGATCATCTACGCGAGCGAATCCGGCAACTGTGAGGCCCTGGCCGGCACCGTTGCCAAGCTCGCGCGCAAGCAGGGCTTCAAGCCGAAGGTCATCGACTTCGCCGACCTCGACCTCGCCGTGCTGCCGAAGGCCGGCAAGCTCGTCGCCATCGCCGCGACCTGGGGCGAAGGCGAGCCGCCCGCCCGCGCGACCCACACCTACAACGCCCTGATGGGCGACGGCGCCCCGCGCCTCGACGGCGTCGAGTTCGCGGTGCTCGCGCTCGGCGACACCTCCTACGCCGAGTTCTGCGCCATCGGTAAGGCGCTCGATGCCCGTTTCGAGACGCTGGGCGGCAAGCGGGCGGCCGAGCGCGCCGACCTCGACCTCGACTACGAGAGGCCGGCCGCCGCCTGGATCAAGGACACGCTGAAGGCGCTGGCGCCGGCCCCGGTCGCCGCCGACAACGTCGTGGCGGTCGACTTCGCCCGCGCCACGGCTGCCGAGGACGAGGATGCCGAGCCGAGCCGCGAGCCGGTCGTGGTCGAGGTGGTCGAGCACGTGAACCTCAACTCGTCGCGCTCGGACAAGGAGACGATCCACCTCGCGCTGGCCTTCGAGGACGGCGCGCCCGCCTACGAGCCCGGCGACTCGCTCGAGATCTACCCGGAGAACGACCCGGCCCTGGTCGAGGAGATCCTGAAGGCGACCGGCCTGACCGGCGACGAGGCCCTGCGCCGCTCGCTGCTCGCCGAGCGCGACATCACCACCCTCTCGGCCGCCACGGTCGAGCGCTTCGTGAAGGCGACCGGGCACGACGAGGCCAAGCGGCTGATCGAGAGCGGCGAGGTCCGCGCCTGGATCGAGGGCCGCCACCTTATCGACCTGATCGAGACCTATCCGGCGGCCCTGACCGCTGAGCATCTCGGCGGCATCACCCGTCCGCTGCCGCCGCGCGCCTACTCGATCGCCTCCTCGCGCAAGGAAGTCGGCGACGAGGTCCACCTCGTGATCGCCGCCGTGCGCTACGAGACCCACGGCCGGGCGCGGACCGGAGTCGCCTCGACCCACGTCGCCGACCGGATGTCGGACGGCGCCAAGCTCCGGGTCCGCCTGAAGCCGAACCGCCACTTCCGCCTGCCCGCCGACCCGGCGACCGACATCATCATGGTCGGGCCCGGCACCGGCGTCGCCCCGTTCCGCGCCTTCGTGCAGGAGCGCCGCGCGGTCGAGGCCACTGGCCGCTCCTGGCTGTTCTTCGGCGACCGGCACTTCACCCACGACTTCCTGTACCAGCTCGAATGGCAGGAGGCGCTGGAGGACCGCTCACTTACCAAGATCGACGTGGCGTTCTCGCGCGACCAGCCGGAGAAGCTCTACGTGCAGCACCGCATCGACCAGCATCGCGAGGAGCTGGTGGAGTGGCTGGAGGGCGGCGCGCACCTCTACGTCTGCGGCGACGCCAAGGCGATGGCCAAGGACGTCCGCGTCGCGGTCGAGAACGCCTACGCGGCGGTGAAGGGCCTGAGTGCCGACGATGCCGCAGCGGCGGTGTCGGCCCTTGAGCGCGCCGGCCGTTACCAGCAGGACGTGTACTGAGATGCACCGGCCCTCCCCCGCTGCGGGGGAGGGTGGCCCCTGCCTCGGCAGGGGTCGGGAGAGGGGCCCCCCCTTTCCGGAGATGTCGCTCCCCTCTCCCGACCCGCATCGCGGGCCACCCTCTCCCGCAGAGGGAAGAGGGATCGGCGACCCCAGAGATTTGCGAGAACGAAGTCGGATCACCGCCATGGACGACCACAAGCCTGCTTCCGAGCGCGTCTACGAGACCCCGCCGACCGGCCGCCCGATCGACGAGGCGGAGGCCGCGCGGGCTGCGGGGCTCGCGCACAACGAGCACCTGAAGATCGCGAGCGGCTATCTCCGCGGCGGCTTGGCCGACGGGCTGCTCAAGCACGCCACCGGCGCGATCTCCGACGATGACGGCCAGCTCGTAAAGTTCCACGGGATGTACCTGCAGGACGATCGCGACCTGCGCCCGGAGCGGACCAAGAAGAAGCTCGACAAAGCCTACGCCTTCATGATCCGCCTGCGCATCGCCGGCGGCGTCATCAGCCCGAAGCAGTGGCTGGCGCTGGACGACATCGCCACGACCTATGCCGGCGACGCGATCCGCGCGACGACGCGCCAGACCTTCCAGTATCACGGCGTGATCAAGTCGAACCTCAAGCGCACCATGGCGGCGATCGACGCCGCGCTGCTCGACACCATCGCCGCCTGCGGCGACGTCAACCGCAACGTCATGGCCGCGACCAACCCAGCCCAGACCCACGCGCACGCCGCGGCCTACGAGCTGGCCAAGGACATCTCCGATTCGCTGCTGCCGCGGACCAACGCCTGGCGCGAGATCTGGCTCGACGGCGAGAAGGTCGTCGGCGGCGAGGAGGAGTTCGAGCCGGTCTACGGCAAGACCTACCTGCCGCGGAAGTTCAAGATCGTCGTCGCGGTGCCGCCCTCGAACGAGGTCGACGTCTTCGCGCACGACCTCGGCTTCATCGCGATCCTCGACAAGGCCAACAAGCTCACCGGCTGGAACGTCACCGTCGGCGGCGGCATGGGCATGACCCACGGCGAGCCGGACACTTTCCCGCGCACCGCCGACCTGATGCTGTTCTGCAAGCCGGACGAGGCGGTGAAGGTCGCCGAAGCGGTGATGACGGTGCAGCGCGACTGGGGCAACCGCACCAACCGCAAGAACGCCCGGCTCAAGTACACGATCGAGCGCTACGGCCTGAAGGCGTTCCGCGCCGAGGTCGAGGCGCGCGTCGGCAAGACCTTCGCCGACCCGAAGCCGTTCGCCTTCACCGGCAACGGCGACCGCTACGGTTGGACCGAAGGCGACAACGGCCGCCACCACCTGACGCTGTACGTGCCGTCGGGCCGGATCAAGGATTACGAGGACGGCCCCAAGTTCCTGAGCGGCCTGCGCCGGATCGCCACCGAGCACGAGGGCGACTTCCGCCTCACCGGCAACCAGAACGTGATCATCGCCAACGTGCCCTCCGAGAAGCGGGCGGCGATCGAGGCGCTCGTCGACGAATACGGCCTCACCAAGGGCGCCGGCGCCCTGCGGCGCAACTCGATCGCCTGCGTCGCGCTGCCGACCTGCGGCCTCGCCCTGGCCGAGAGCGAGCGCTACCTGCCCGACCTGATGACCGAGCTGGAGGCGAGCCTCGCCCGCCACGGCCTGCAGGACGACGAGATCACGATCCGCTCGACCGGCTGCCCGAACGGCTGCGCCCGCCCGTTCATCGCCGAGATCGGCCTCGTCGGCCGCGGCCCCGAGCGCTACCACCTCTACCTCGGCGCCGCCTTCGACGGCTCGCGCCTGGGCAAGCTCTACCGCGAGGACGTGAAGGCCGACGAGATCCGCGACACCCTCGACCCGCTCTTCGCCGACTACGCGCGCGGCCGCAATCCGGGCGAGCGCTTCGGCGACTACCTCGTCCGCGCCGGCCACGTGGCGAAGACCACCAACGGGCCCGACTTCCACGACAACATCGGCGCGCTGAAGCCCGCCGCCTGACGCGAAACCGCCTCCGCGCCGCGAGCGTTCGGAAACCTCGGCTCGCACCTCGCGTTGCGCTGCATCGGCGTAACCCGGGGGCGACCATGAGTGATGCGAAGGCGATCCGCTACGCGGTGGTCGGCGGCGGCTGGATCTCGCAGGCCGCCTTCATGCCGGCGGTGGCGCAGACCGGCAATTCCACGATCACGGCGCTGGTCACCGGCGATCCGGAGAAGGCCGCTTCGCTCGGCGAACGCTATCGCCTGACCACCTTCTCCTACGACCGCTACGCCGAGGCGCTGGCCTCCGGGCTGTTCGATGCGGTCTACCTCGCGCTGCCGAACGGGATGCACCGCGACTACGCCGTGCCCGCGCTGGAGGCCGGCATCCATGTGCTGCTCGAGAAGCCGATGGCGACGAGCGTCGCCGAGTGCGAGGCGATCATCGCCGCGGCCGAGCGCGGCAACGCCCGGCTGATGCTGGCCTACCGCCTGCACTTCGAGCCCGGCACCCTCGACGCGATCGAGCGGGTGCGGACCGGCGCGATCGGCGAGCCGCTGGTCTTCACCGCGACCTTCGGCCAGCACGTCGCGACCGAGAACCACCGCGCGCACCAGGGCTACTGGGCCGGGCCGGTGCCGGACATGGGCACTTACCCGATCAACGCCGTGCGCAACCTGTTCGCCGACGAGCCGGTCGAGGTCCACGCCCACGGTGCCCGCCGGCCGGGAAGCCCCTACGCCTTCCACGGCACCGTCGCGGTCACGCTCCGCTTCCCCGGCGACCGCCTCGCGCAGTTCACCGTCTCCTACGAGACCGACTCGGTCGACGCCTACCGCATCGCCGGGACCGAGGGCGACCTCCTGATGGCGCCGGGCTTCACCTTCGGCCAGTCGCTCGCGGGTGAGCTGACCCGTGGCGGCGAGACCGAAGCCCTGTCCTATCCGAGCGTCGACCAGTTCGGGGCCGAGACGCGGTACTTCTCGGATTGCATCCTGAACGGCCGCGTGCCGGAGCCGGACGGCGAGGAGGGGCTGGCCGACGTCCGCATCCTCGCCGCGATCGAGCGCGCGCTCGAGACCGGCCAGCCGCAGGCCCTCGCGCCGATGCGACGCCGGACGCGGCCGGACGCGTCGCAGGCGATCGCGCTGCCCGAGATCACGCCCCCGGACCTCGTCAACGCTGCCAAGCCGGGCGGCTGAACGCGGCGAGCGGCCGGCGTTGCGACCGGCCTCGCTCTCAACCAGCCCGGCGGGCTGAAGCGATCGCGCCGAGTGGACCACGTAAGCAGCAAGCTCTTGGGATCACGCGGCGGTCTGGGGTGTCGCTGCTCGGCATCTCGGCACCAGGGACGCGCGGGAGGCGGCGATCGACGAAGCGCCCAGCTCAAGCGCGTCGGAACAAGGTTCGTCGTGCGTCGCCATGTTGCCTCGCAGCAAACACTTGCTGCCCTGCAAAGACCAAAGCTTGACGGTAAGATGCGGATAAATCTCCGCGCGCGTCGAACGAAGTCGGGCCGTGCTCGTTATCCCGAAAATCCGTACGGGACCGAGACATGGCCAAGCACGAAATCCTCGGATACTTCGAACACCGCCGCGACGGCGCCTGGGTCTGCGTCCGCCCGTTCACGCTGACGACCAAGAGCGCGGCGGTCGACATCCGCCAGGGCATGCGCTTCGACTACGGCAAGCGCGTCGGCGGCGTCGACCTCGCGGAATACCTCGAGCAGCTCGGCTCGCAGTTCGGTTCGTAAGCCGTCTGCTTTTTCGGCGTTCGATCGATCAGGGTGATGCGGGCCCTCCGGCCCGCATCGGTCACAAGCGATAGGCGGTCCGGCAGCCGCCCCAGTGGCGCCCGTTGATCTTCAGCGGTGCGTCGACCTCGGTCACCATGATGATCTGGGTACCGAGTTCGCGCCGGTAGACCTGAAGCGTCACCGGCCGCATCGAACGCGCCGCCGTGATGCCGGTCCGGTCGTCGAAGATCCGCAGGTTCCGCGCGTTGACGTGGTTCCACATCGGGTCGTCGCTGCGCTGCGGCTGCGAGTAGACCCGGTTGTGGAACGGCAGGAAGCCGTTGCGGTCGGTCAGGATGCAGAACATCATCCGCTCGTCCCGCCCGAGTTCCGCCTCGAGGATCGGTCCGAGCAACCGCACGATCGGCTCGACCGAGCGCGTCATGAACTGCGCCGGGTTCGAGCCGGCGATCGGCTGGTAGTCGGTGTCGAACAGGGCCGCCTCCGACACGCGCCCCGCGGCCAGCTCTCCTTCGAGGATCGACGCGGCCTGCGCCGCCAGGGCCTGGACCTTGACGATCAGGGGCGCGTGCTCCGCGTGGATCGACGCGATCTTCGCCAGCAGCTTGTCGCGGAACGCGCCGTCGTTCGCCTGGAACGCGCAGTGCACCCCCATCGCGCTCGTCGCCACCACCTGCGCCTGGACCACACCGACGGTGTTGATCGCGATGGCGATGCCGGCGCCGACCGCGATGGCTTCCCCCTCCGGCGTGCGCAGCAGGACGCCGCCCTCGCTCAGATCGACCGTGCGGGTGCTGCGCCCATCCGGCAGGCGGACCTCGAGGTCGGCCGGGTAACGATCGAACCGGCGCCGGTCGCCGAGTTCGCTCTGGCGGACTACGGTGACGAAGCGCTGGCCCAGGCGGCCGGCCTGCTCGGCCGCGGACGCGGTGGCCGACTGCATGCGCTCCGCCTGGCGGTCGAGGTCGAACGCGGCGGCGCTGGCCGAGCCCGCATCCGCGTCGAGATGCGCGACGAGGTCCGAGGTGCGGGTCGCCTCGTCGACGATGCTCGTGACCGTGCGGGCCTGGATGTCGGCGATCTCCCGGACGCTGGCGAAGGACGGGCGCACCGATTCGATGGCCCCGGCAGCGGCCTCGATCGCTGCGCCGGAGGCGGCGGCGCCTTCCCGGAGGCGCAGGACGCGGGTCCGCACCTCCTCGGCCGCCCGCGCCGTCTCGACCGAGAGCGCCTTGACCTCGGCGGCGACGACCGCGAAGCCGCGCCCGGCCTCGCCGGCGCGGGCGGCCTCGATCGTGGCGTTCAGCGCGAGCAGGTTCGTCTGCCGCGCCACCGCGGCGATCGTGTCGACGATGCCGGCGATCTCGTTGCCGGCCTGGGCCAGCGTCGCGATCAGGGCGCGCGCCTCGGAGCCGCGATCGCCGGCATGGTCGAGATGGCCGCCGGCCTGCGACATGGCCGCGGCGGTCTGGCTCGCGAGGGTCGACAGGCTTCCGGTCTGGCCGGCGAGGCTCGCGGTCGCGGCGGCCGCGTTTCGCGAGACCTGGACGAGGTCGTCCATCTGCGCCCGGATCGCGGAGAGGCCGCCCTTCATCTCGGCGACGTCGCTCTGCGCGGTCTCGATCGAGCGGCTCACCCCTTCGATCGCGGAGCGGACGTCTTCCTCGATGGCGTTCACGACGTCGCCGTCGAGGCGCGCCGCGACGGCCGCCACGGGCTTGGGCTGCTCGGCCGCCTCCATTGGCGTGGAGGCGTCGATGGTGCGCGCTGGGGCTCTGGTTCTGAACTGGAACAGCATACCCTCAGATGTGACTGAAGTCCGCTACCATCCTGTTAACGTTGCCGAGATTTCCCGAGAGATGCGGTCGAAACGGCCGGTCGCGGTTCAGGCGCCGCCCCACTGCATCGTCAGGCCGCCGTCGACGACGAGGGTGTGCCCGGTGACGTAGTCGGCATCGTCGCTGCTGAGGTAGAGGATCGCCTTGGCGATGTCGTTGGGCTGCCCGGCGCGATGCCACGGGATCCGCTCGAGCGACTTGTCGAGCACCTTCGGGTCCTCGAAGCGGTCGGCGGTCATCGGCGTCTCGATCAGGCCGGGCGCGACGTTGTTGACGTTGATCTTGTCCTCGGCGAGCTCGCGCGACAGGCTTCGGCAGAGCGATCCGACGCCCGCCTTCGACATGCCGTAGGGCGCGCTTTCCGGCGTCGGCAGGTGCTGCGCGACCGACGAGACCATCACGATCTTGCCGCGGCCGCCCTGCACCCGGCGCAGCTTGATGAAGGCGCGGGCGCAGAACAGCGGCCCCATCAGGTTCACGCGCAGGATCTGCTCCAGCCGCGCATCCTCCATGTCCGCCACCGCCATCCCGCTCATCGCCTGCCCGGCATTGGCCACCAGGATGTCGATCGGCCCCAGGTCGCTGGCGATGCGGTCGAAGGTGGCGGTGACGGAGGCCGGGTCGCCGACGTCGTTCTGGATCACCAGCGCCCGGCGCCCGGTCTCCTCGACCAGGCGCGCGGTCTCGGCGATGCCGTCCGCGTCGGTGTTGTAGGTGATCGCGACGTCCGCGCCGTGCTGCGCGAACAGGAGTGCGGTGGCCCGGCCGATCCCGGAATCCGCACCGGTGATCAGGGCCTTCTTGCCTTCGAGCTTCATCGGTGCCGGCTTCGCTGCTGGAGGTGGTCCGGCCCCGCCATCGGGCCGTTTCAGCGGGCCAATTCGGGCGTCGCGGCCCGGTTCCTCACAGGTGCGCGGTCCGACATTTTGACGCTTTGCCGGATTGCGGCATACGCTCGGTCCATGACCATCGCCGTCGACCTAGAACGCATCCAGAGCGACGAGAGCGCGCCGACGACGCGCTGCCGGATCCTGGCGACGGCCGAGCGCTCGTTCCGCGAGATCGGCTACCAGAAGACCACCGTCGCCGACATCGCCAAGACGCTGAAGATGAGCCCGGCCAACGTCTACCGGTTCTTCGACTCGAAGAAGGCGATCAACGAGGCGGTGGTCGAGCGCCTGGTCGGCGAGGTCGAGGCGCTGATCTCGACGATCGCCGACGCCCCGGGCTCGCGCGCCGCGGACCGCCTGACGGCGGTGATCGGGGCCTTGTACCGCGACACCTCCGAGCGCTGCCGCGCCTTCCCGCGCATGCACGAGATGATCGAGGCGGCGATGAGCGAGAGCTGGGAGGTCTGCCGCCATCACGTCGACCGGATCGGGGCGGTGTTCGAGCGGATCGTCGTCGACGGCGTCGCGCGCGGCGAGTTCGAGACGGACGATCCAGCCGGCACGGCGCGCTGCCTGCACACGGCGATCGCGCGCTACAGCCATCCGCTGCTGGTCAGCCAGTATCCCGACGCGCCCATGCCGGATCTCGACGTGATGATCGCGTTCCTGCTGCGAAGCCTCCGACCGGCCGGCCGCTGAGACGGGTCGGTCACTCCGATGCGGGGTTGGCCGGCTCCGGCGCGATGCCGACGTTCGGCTGCTCGCCGTCGTAGCCCTCGATGATCAGGATGTCGGCGTCGGCGCCGTTCTTCTGCTTGGCGCGCGCGGCCTGGTAGCTGTCCGACTTCCAGCAGGCGAGCGCGTCGTCGTAGCTCGCGAACTCGATCACCACGTTGCGGGCACGCGCCGTCCCGGTCACCGCCTCGAAGCGTCCGCCGCGCACGAGGAAGCGGCCGCCGAACTCGGCGAAGGCGGCGCCGTTCGAGGCGGCGTAGTCCTTGTAGGCCTCCGCGTCCCGCACATCGACCCGGACGATCCAGTAGCCGCGCGTCATTCTCGTCACTCCTGTGCTGCCATCTCGGCGAGGATCGCTTGTGCCACGGCGCGCGGATCTGCGGCAGCGGTGATCGGGCGGCCGACGACGACGTGGTCGATGCCCGCCGCGCGCGCCTGGCCCGGGGTCATCACCCGCTTCTGGTCGCCGGCGGCGCTGCGGGCCGGGCGGATGCCCGGCGTCACGATCAGGCTGCTCGGGCCGACGACGGTGCGGACGGCCTCCGCCTCGAAGGCGCTGCAGACGATGCCGTCGATGCCGGCCTCGGCCGCCTGGAAGGCCCGGTGCGCTACGAGGTCGGAGATCGGCAGCGCGTAGCCGGATTCGCGCGCGTCGCCCTCGTCGTAGGAGGTAAGCACCGTCACCGCGAGGATCTTCAGGTCGGACGCGCCGCGCCCGCGCACCGCCGCGCGCATGGTCTGCGGGTAGGCATGCACCGTCAGGAAGGTCGCGCCGAGGCCGGAGAGCGCACGCACTCCCTCCTCCACCGTGTTGCCGATGTCGTGCAGCTTCAGGTCGAGGAAGACCTTGAGCCCGCGCGCGGCGAGTTCCGGCACCAGCGACAGGCCGCCGGCATAGGCCAGGCGGTAGCCGATCTTGTAGAACGTCGCCGCGTCCCCGATCCGGTCGATCAGCGCGCGGGCCGCCGCCGGGTCGTCGAGGTCGAGGGCGACGATGAGGCGGTCGCGCGGGTCGGTCGGGCTCGGGTTCGGCTGATCTCGCATCGCAGTTCCCGATCACGCGGCCGGGTGCGGTGTCAATCGCGCCCCCGCGGGGGCAGCCATGACACCGGAAGCCATGACTCCGTTCGCCGTGACCCCGCCCGCCATGACGCGGGCCACCTCGGCCTTCAGCACCGGCAGAAGCTCGGCTTCGAACCAGGGCTCCCGCTTGAGCCAGCCGTTGTTGCGCCAGGACGGATGAGGCAGCGGCAGCACACGCGGGGCACGCGGCTCGGCGAGGATCTGGCGCCAGCGCCGCACCGTGCCGGTGAGCCCGTCCGGCATCTTGCCGAGGTGCCACGCCTGCGCGTACTGGCCGATCACCAGGATGAGCTCGAGATGCGGCAGGCCGGCGAAGAGCTCGTCGCGCCAGCGCTCGGCGCATTCGCGCCGCGGCGGCTTGTCGCCGCCCTTGGCATCGAGCCCCGGGAAGCACGAGCCCATCGGCACGATCGACACCCGGCTCGCGTCGTAGAAGGCGGGCTCGTCGAGACCGAGCCAGGACCGGAGGCGCACCCCCGACGGGTCCATGAACGGGATGCCGGTGCGGTCCGCCCGCGTTCCGGGCGCCTGGCTGGCGATGCACAGCCGCGCCGTGGCGGTCCCCTGGACGATCGGGCGCGGCTCCTGCGGCAGCGGCGGCCCGTAGAGCGGCGCGTCGCGGCAGATCCGGCAGGCGCGCAGGCGCGCGGCGGTGCGGTCGAAGGCGGTGTCCATGCTGGATGCGACATGGGCACCGCGCCGCGCTTCGGCGAGCCCGGACCGACGCGACCAAAAGAAACGGCGCGGGACGAGGCCCGCGCCGTGGTTGCAGTTGGGTTCGAAGCTCTGGGAAGCGGGCCGACGCTACGCCCTGCCCCGCATCCGCGGCGTGTCGAACCTCACACGCCCTTCAAGCCGGCCAGGTCGAGCGGCAGCGAGCGCAGGCGCTGCCCGGTCGCGGCGAAGATCGCATTGGAGATCGACGGCGCGAGCACCGGCACGCCCGGCTCGCCGATGCCGGTCGGTGCCGCCGAGGACGGCATGATGTGGACCTCGACCACGGGCATCTCGCTCATGCGCGTCGGCTCGTAGGTGTCGAAGTTCTTCTCCTGCACCACGCCGTCCTTGAGGGTGATGCGGTTGCGCAGCACCGACGACAGCGCGAAGCCGACCGCGCCCTCGACCTGGGCGCGGATCACGTCCGGGTTCACCGCCACGCCGACGTCGACCGCCGCGACGATGCGGTTGACCTTCACCTTGGCGTCCTCCGCCGTGATGTCGGCGACCATCGCCACGTAGGAGCCGAACGATTCGTGGGCGGCGATGCCGAGGCCGCGGCCCTTGCCGTTGGCCTTGCTGCCGGCGTCCCAGTCCGCCTTCTCGGCGGCGAGCTTGAGGACGCCCGAGAGGCGCGGGGCTCCGGTCAGAAGCGAGAGCCGGTAGGCGAGCGGGTCGACGTCGGCGGCATGCGCCAGCTCGTCGATGAACACCTCCATCGCCTGCGCGGTGTGGCTGTGCCCGACCGAGCGCCACCACAGGACCGGCACGCCCTCGCGGGCGTTGTGGACCTCGAAGCGGTAGGCCGGGAGCGCGTAGGCGGTGTCGGAGGCGCCCTCGACGGTGGTCGAATCGATGCCGTTCTTGACGATCATCGCCTCGAACGGCGAGCCGATCATGATCGACTTGCCGATCATCACGTGCTGCCATCCGACGATCCCGCCCTTGGCGTCGAGCCCGGCGCGGACCTTGTGGTAGACCGTGGGGCGGTAGTAGCCGCCGGACATGTCGTCCTCGCGGGTCCAGACGAGGTGGACCGGCGCCTTGGCCCGGGTCGCCTTGAGGATGGTCGCGGCCTCGGCGATGTAGTCGGCGGTCGGCGTCGCGCGCCGGCCGAACGAGCCGCCGGCCCATTGCGTGTGCAGGCGGACCTTGTCGGTGGTGGTGCCCATCACGGCGGCGACCGCGGCCTGCTCGATCGTCTGGAACTGCAGGCCGGCATAGACGTCGTAGCCGCCGTCCGACGCCTGCTCGATCGTCGCGTTCAGCGGCTCCATCGCGGCGTGCGCCAGGTAGGGGAAGGTGAACTCCGCCTCCAGGACCTTGGCCGCGCCCTTGATGCCGGCCTCCGCGTCGCCGCGCTCGGAGGCGACGAGGCCGGGGCGCTTGGCCTGCTCGCGGTAGCCGGCGAGGATCGCGTCGGAGGAGTGCGTCTCGGCCGCGCCGTCGTCCCACACCACCTTCAGCGCCTCGCGGCCCTTCATCGCCGACCAAGTGTCCTTGGCGACGACCGCGACGCCGGAGGGAATCGCGACGACGTCGACGACGCCCGCGACCTTGCGGGTCGCGGCGTCGTCGAAGCTCCTCACCGTGCCGCCGAAGCGCGGCGGGCGGGCGACGACGGCGGTGACCTGGCCGGGCCGACGGATGTCGAAGGCGTAGACGGCGCTGCCGTCGGTCTTGGCCGCGGAATCCAGGCGCGGCGTACGCTGGCCGATCAGCGTCCACTGGCTCGGGTCCTTCAGGCGCGGCTCCTGCGGCACCGGAAGCTTCGCGGCGGAGGCCGCCAGCTCGCCGAACCGGGCCTGCCGGCTCGAGGCCGCGTGCCGGACGACGCCGTTCGCGACGGTGATCTCGGCCGCCGGCACCTTCCACTGGTAGGCGGCGGCCGCGACCAGCATCTCGCGGGCGGCGGCGCCGGCCTTGCGCAGCTGGAACCAAGAATTGGCGATCGCCGTCGAGCCGCCGGTTCCCTGGATCGGGCCCATCAGCAGGTTGTTGTAGCGGGCGGCGTCGGCCGGCGCGAACTCGGTGCGCACCCGCGACCAGTCCGCATCGAGCTCGTCGGCGAGGATGGTGGCGAGGCCGGTGGTGTTGCCCTGCCCCATGTCGAGGTGCTTGATGATCACCGTCACGGTGTCGTCGGCGCCGATCCGCACGAAGGCGTTCGGATCGGCCTTAACCCCCGACAGGTCGGGGCCGGCGGCGGCGCGGGCGGTGTTCTTCAGATCGAGGCGGAAGCCGATGACGATCGCGCCCGTCGCGGCGGCGCCGCCGGCGAGGAAGCTGCGGCGGGTCGCGCGCGGGGAGCGCGGGTCCGTCTGACGGATCTTCAGCATGGCGTGGCTCCGGTCAGTTCGAGAACGGGCGAAGGGCGTTCGAAGGGGGCGAGCGACGGGCCGTGCGATCCGCGCGAAGGGACGCGCGGACGAGCCGGATCAGGCGAGGGTGCGGGCGGCCTCGTGGATCGCCGCGCGGATGCGCTGATAGGTGCCGCACCGGCAGATGTTGCCGTCCATCGCGCCGTCGATGTCGGCCTCGGACGGTTTCGGGTTGTCGGTGAGAAGGCCGATCGCGGACATGATCTGGCCGGACTGGCAGTAGCCGCACTGGACGACGTCGAGCTTGCGCCACGCGCCCTGCACCGCCTCCGCGACGCGGCCCGAGATGCCCTCGATCGTCGTGATCTTGGCCTCGCCGACGTCGCCGATTTTCGTCTGGCAGGAGCGGACCGGCTGGCCGTCGAGATGGACCGTGCAGGCGCCGCACTGCGCGATGCCGCAGCCGTACTTGGTTCCGGTCTTGTCGAGGTGGTCGCGCAGCGCCCAGAGCAGCGGCATCTCGGGATCGGCGTCGACGGTGTGCCGGACGCCGTTCACGGTGAGGTTCAACATCCGAGATCTCCCGCGCGCAGAGCTTATGCCGTCGATGGCTAATCCTCGGACGCATCCACAAGATGTGCGTCCGCGCACGAACCGCGAACGGTCCGGAACGTCAGTGCACGCTTCGCGCGATGGCGACAATCCTCGCCCTCGCGGCAGGCCGTTCTTAACACATCCCGCGCATCGTCGATCCGCCGCATGTTGCGGTCGGGCACCCCGCACCGGCGCCCCCTACGTCCAGCCTTCGAAGAGGCCGATGTCCGAACTGACGGTCGAGATGGTGCAGCGCGGCCGCGGTCCTTCGTCGGAGGAGGCCGTGCGCCGCCGTGGCGTCGCGCGCGACATGCGCTCGGTCCGCGAGAAGCTGACCTCGAAGACGGGCCTCGAACGGGCGTTCGACTACGAGCTGCTGCGCCTCTACGCGCAGTATCGCGCCGGCGCCGGCATCCCGCTCGGGCTGTTCGCGATGGCGCTGGCCGGCGCCGCCTGCTTCTGGGTCGAGCCGCTGGTCGCGTCGCTCTGGGCGCTGTGCGCCTTCCTGATGATCACCCTCAACGCGTCGATGAGCCGGAGCTTCCTGCGCGCCGAGCCGGACACGGTGTCGCTCGCGCGCTGGCGCCGCCGCTTCGCCTTCGGCGAGGTGCTGCAGAGCCTGAGCTGGTCGGCTTTGATCGGGCTCGGCGCGGTCGGCGGCTGGCACTTCTCGATGTTCGGCCTGGTGATCGCGGCCGCGGTCGCGACGATGGTGGCCGCCACCGTTCCCGCCGCCGCCGTCGCCGCCCTGGTGCCGCTGGCGCTGGCGACCCTGTGCCTGCTCGCCTTCACCCGCCAAATGGACGCGGTGATGCTGGTCGCGATGGCGATCGGCTCGCAGATCTTCTTCCTCGGCCTTGCCCGCCGCATCTACACCTCGACCATCGGCGCGCTGCAGTCGCGGGCGGAGAAGGACGCGGTGTTCGGCGAGCTGGAGGAGGCCAAGGCCAATTCCGACGAGGCCCGGCGCCGGGCGGAGGAGGCGAACCTCGCCAAGTCGCGCTTCCTCGCCACCATGAGCCACGAGCTGCGCACGCCGCTCAACGCCATCCTCGGCTTCTCGGAGGTGATGAAGAACGAGGTCTTCGGCCCGCACACCGCGCCGAGCTACGGCGAGTATTCCAACGACATCCACGACAGCGGGATGCACCTCCTGAACCTCATCAACGAGATCCTGGACCTCTCGCGGATCGAGGCCGGCCGCTACGAGCTCAACGAGGAGGCGGTGAAGCTCGCCCACATCGTCGAGGAATGCCGCCACATGATGGGGCTCAAGGCGCGCGGCAAGAACCAGACCTTTCTGGACTTCGTCGACGAGACCCTGCCGCGGCTCTGGGCCGACGAGCGGGCGTTGCGGCAGGTGGTGCTGAACCTGCTCTCGAACGCGGTGAAGTTCACGCCGCCGGGCGGCGAGATCACGATCAAGGTCGGCTGGACCAGCTCCGGCGGCCAGTACGTCGCGGTCAAGGACAGCGGCCCCGGCATCCCGGAGGACGAGCTCGGCACCGTGATGTCCTCGTTCGGCCGCGGTTCGCTGGCGATCAAGACCGCGGAGCAGGGTTCCGGCCTCGGCCTGCCGATCGTGAAGGGCCTCGTCGACCTGCATGGCGGAAACTTCACGCTGAAGTCGAAGCCGCGCGAGGGCACCGAGGTGATCGTCACGCTGCCGGCGAGCCGTGTGATGGACACCCTCGCCGCCGTCGCCGTCGGCCCGGAGCCGGAGAAGCCCGCGGCGTCGGTCCGCGCCAAGCCCGCCGCCAGGGCCGCCTGACGCATCCCCAGGCGCGGTGAGGTCCGGCTCGCGCGAGGCGGATGCGACCCCGCACGATGCCCTGGCCGGCGATCAGCCGAGCCCGCCCATCGCCCGGACCAGCGCCCACTCGGCCTCCGTCACCGGCTGCACCGAGAGGCGCGAGTTGTTGACGAGAACCATGTCCTTGAGCGCCGATTCTGCCCTGATCGCTTCGAGGGTGACGGGATTCGGCAGCGTCTCGACGGCGGCGAGGTCGACCATGCCGAACCGGCCGCTCGCGTCGGTGTGATCCGGGTAGTACGGCTTGATCACCCGCACGATCCCGACGACGGCCTTGCCCTCGTTCGAGTGGTAGAAGAACCCGAGGTCGCCGACCTGCATCGCCATGAGCTGCTTCTTGGCGAGGTGGTTGCGCACCCCGTTCCAGTGCGTGCCGGTTTCCCCGGCGGCGACCTGCTGCGCCCACGACCAGGTCGCGGGCTCGGACTTGTAGAGCCAGTGGGGCATGCGTCTCGTCGCTTGCTCGAAGATCAGGACCAGCCGACCGCCGCGGCCCAGAAGGCGAGGCTCGCCGGGTTGATCGGCGATCCGGCCCCTGCGTTCCGCGCGGTCGCGAACGCGTAGAAGTCTTGCGCCTCCGCCTCGCCGAGCAGGTCGCGGATCGCCGTGAGGATGCGGGTGATGCGCAGGTGGTTGTGGTCGTGGGGCGCGAGCCAGCGATCGGTGTCGGCGTAGAACCGACGCATCCGCGCGAGCGCCGCGCGCAGGCCCTCGCGGGCGGCCGGATCGCGACGGATCGAGTCCGCCTCCGCCGGCGTCAGCACCGGCGCACCGGGCACCGCGCGGCTCGCCTGCTCGAGGGGGAAGCACCATTGGATGAAGTCGTGGACCGCCTCGATGCGGTCGTCGTCGAAGGCGAGCACGGTGGCCAGCGTGCGGCCGGCGCCGTCGGTGCCGCCGCCCGCGAGGAAGGCCTGGATCGGGGTCATTCGGATTCCGCCTTCAGGGGGCGGGCAAGCAGCGCAGCGACCACGTCCTCGACGCTCGCCTGCCCGGCCACGATCGCCGCGACGGCTTCGGCGACCGGCATCTCGATCCCCTGCCCGCGGGCGAGCCCGACCAGAGCGGTGGCGGTGAAGGCACCCTCGGCGAGCTTGCCGCCGGCGGCGGCTTCCGGCGTGGCGCCCGCCCCCAGGGCGAGGCCGAAGGCGAAATTGCGCGATTGCGCGGAGGATGCGGTGAGCACCAGGTCGCCGAGCCCCGACAGGCCCATCAGCGTCTCGGGCCGGCCGCCGAAGCTTCGCGCGAACCGCATCAGCTCGGCGAAGGCGCGGGCGATCAGGGCGGCGCGCGCGCTCTCGCCGAGGCCGCGCCCGGCGACGATGCCCGATGCGATCGCGAGCACGTTCTTGCCGGCGCCGCCGATCTCGACGCCGCGGACGTCGTCGGTGTGGTAGAGCCGCAAGGCCGGGCCGGACAGCAGGCGCGCGAGGCGCGCCGCGAGGTCCGCATCCGCGGCCGCCAAAGTGACCGCCGTCGGCAGGTTGCGCGCGACGTCCACCGCGAAGCTCGGGCCGGACAGCACCGCCACGGGCGTACCCGCCGGCAGCACCTCGGCCGCCACCGCGCTCATGAAGGCGCCGGTCGTCCGCTCGATGCCCTTCGAGCACAGGATTACCGGCGTGCCCGGCGCGAAGGCGGGCGCGAGCTGCCCGAGCACCGCGCGGGAAGTCTGCGCCGGCGTGACCAGCAGCACCGCCTCGGCGGCGGCGAGGTCGTCGGCCTCGGCCGTCGCCCGGATGCGCGGATGCAGCTTCACGCCCGGCAGGTAGCGCGGGTTCTCGCGCTCGGCTTCGAGGGTGGCGGCGGATCGGGCGTCGCGCAGCCACAGGGTGACCGGGCGCCCGGCCGCGGCGGCGGCGTTCGCCAGGGCGGTGCCCCATGCGCCGCCGCCGACGACCGCGACGGGTCGCGCGTTCTCGCTGCTCATGCGGGGTCTCCGGAACAATCCGCCGCCGCGAGCCGATAGAGCACGTGCCGTTGCAGCGGGTGGCCGGCGGTCAGCGCCGGATGGTCGAAATCGGCCTCGCGCACCATGCCGAGCCGCTCCATCACCCGTCGCGACGGCGCGTTGGCCACCGCCGTGAACGCCACCACGCTCGGCAGCCCGCAGCGGCCGAACAGGTCGGCGAGCGCCAAGCGCGCGGCGCGCGTGGCGATGCCGCGCCCCCAGGCCTCGGGGCTCAGGCGCCAGCCGATCTCGATCAGGCTGCCCGGGCGCTCGCCCCCGGAAAACGGCATCGACCGCATCAGCCGCATCGCCCCGACGAAGCCGAGGAACGGGCCGCCCGGCTCCTCGACCGCCCACGGCCCGAAGCCGTCGGCCTCGAAGCGGCGGTCGAGCGCCCGCGCCTCGGTCAGGCTCTCGGCGGGCGATTTCAGCTTCGGGAAATGGCGCATCACGGCGGGGTCGGCGTTCAGGCGCGCGAACGGCTCGTCGTCCGATCGGCGCCAACGGCGCAGGCGCAGCGAACCGGTCTCCAGGGTCTCGGGGGCCTTGGGCAGCCGGCGCTTGCCGCGCCACAGCAGGGAGCGGCGGTTGAGCAGGGCGAGGTCGGCGCGGCCGGCGAGCACGGCGTTGCCGAGGTCGATCGCGACCGCGAGCCGGTCGGGCGGCATGTTGGCCCAGGCCGGCGCCGCCACGCTCTCGCGCCACGGCCCGTTGCAGGCGTTGTCGAGCAGGATGCGGGCGAAGCAGTGGTCGTTCACGACGGGCCAGTCGGGATGGTCCGGCGCGGCCTGCGGCAGGAGGCGGTCGACCAGCTCGCGCCACCGCGCCTGCGGCTCGCCGACGGGGGCCGGAGCCGCCTCCGGCCCGGGCTCCGTCACGCGGAGATCGCGTAGATTGCCGCGCGAGAGGATGTGGCGGGCGGCGCCGCTCATCCGGCGCTGGCCTCGGGGCGGGGGGCGTCGGCGAAGGGCCAGCGGGCGCGGGCCGGCGCGGTGATGTCGTCGGTCAGCCCGAGGCGCAGCCGCTCGATGCCGGCCCAGGCGATCATCGCGCCGTTGTCGCCGCAGAGCGCCAGCGGCGGGGCGACGAAGGCGAGGCCCGCCTCGCCCGCGAGCGCGGCCAGCGCCCGCCGGATCGCGCCGTTGGCCGAGACTCCGCCGGCGGCGACGAGCGCGGTCGGGTGGCCGGCGACGGTGGAGAAGGTGCGCAGCGCCACGCGGACGCGGTCGACCACCACGTCGACCACCGCGGCCTGGAAGCCGGCGCAGAGGTCGGCGACGTCGCGCTCGGCGAGCGGCGCGGTGCGCTCCGCCTCGATCCGCAGCGCGGTCTTCAAGCCGGACAGCGAGAAGTTGGCGTCGCGGCGCCCGAGCATCGGCCGTGGCAGGGTGAACCGCTCCGGATCGCCGGCTTCCGCCATGCGCTCGACCTCGGGGCCGCCGGGATAGGCCAGACCCAGGAGCTTGGCGACCTTGTCGAAGGCTTCGCCGATGGCGTCGTCGATGGTGCTGCCGAGGCGCACGTAGTCGCCGACGCCCTTCACCGCCACGAGCTGGGTGTGGCCGCCGGACGCCAGCAGCAGGAGGTAGGGAAAGGCCAGGCCGTCGGTCAGCCGCGCGGTCAGCGCGTGCGCCTCCAGATGGTTGACCGCGAGCAGGGGCTTGCGCGCCACGAGCGCCAGGGTCTTGGCGGTGACGAGACCGATCAGCACCCCGCCGATCAGGCCGGGGCCGGCCGCCACCGCGATGCCGTCCACGTCCTTGAGGGCCAAGCCGGCGCGGTCGAGCGCCCGCGCGATCAGCCGGTCGAGCACCTCGACATGGGCGCGGGCGGCGATCTCCGGCACCACGCCGCCATAGGCCGCGTGCTCGGCGATCTGGCTCAGCACCTCGTTTGACAGGATGACGCCGCGGCCGTCCTCCCCCGGCGCGACGATCGCGGCGGCGGTCTCGTCGCAGGTGGTCTCGATGCCCAGCACGTTCATGGTGACGATCGACGCTTCCGTTTCCGCGCGAACCCGCCCGCCCCGTGTATCCGCACCGGACGCCCCCCGGCAACGACCGGGACCGCCTCAGGGCGCGTCGGCGTCGTCGGCCGGATCGGCCTCCGGGATCGGCGCCGCGCCCCAGCCGGCCAGCACGGCGTTGAGCTCGTCGAGAACGAAGTGGCGGGCGCTGTCGCGGTCGTAGCCCTCGGCGAGGAGGTCGTCGTAATCGGTGAAGACGTGGCGGGCATAGGCGACGAGCGCAAGCCGGGCCGCCGTCTCGGGCGCCGCCCCGCGCAGGCCCGGGCTGGCGAGCGCCGAATCGACGATCGCCTCGGCCTCGAACCCGGGCAGGCGCCGGGCGAGCCGCGCGAGCGCATCGGCGACCTGCTCGCGACGGTTGCGCGGTGCGCCGCCGTCCTGTCGCGCTGCGGGCAATCGACGCTCCCCTCTCCGCTCCGGCGCGATCGGCCGGCCTCGATGTCGGCGTGCCATAGTTTTTGACCAGGTGCACGTTAGGATGGGTTGCATCGACGACGCGCCCGATCGGGATCCGCACGAGGACGTGCGGCCGGCCGCACGCGCGACGCCCCGGAGACGACCATGATCCGCCGCCTCGCCTTCCTCCTGCTGATCCCCGCCCTCGCGACCGCCCCCGCCCTCGCCGAGAAGGCCGCCACCGGCGCGACCGTGCCGCGGCCGTCCGGCGCGCCCCCCGCCAGCGAGGCGAGCAAGGCCTCCGCAATGAAGGCGGCGAACGAGGCCGAGATGATCAAGGCGCAGAAGGCCTCGGCCGCCCGCGACAAGGCCTGGGACGCCCGCACGCGCAACTCGATGTCCTCGATCTGCAAGGGCTGCTGAGGGCACGGGTCCGAGCGCGCCGCACCGGCGGTGATCCGGTTCGAGGGCGTCTCCAAGCACTTCGCCGGGGCGCCCGGCCCCGCCGTCGACCGGCTTGACCTGACGATCCCCGAGGGCACCACCTGCGTGCTGATCGGGCCGTCCGGCTGCGGCAAGTCGACGACCCTGCGCCTGGTCAACCGCTTGATCGAGCCGGATGCCGGCCGCATCATGCTCGGCGGGCACGACGTCGCGGCCGTCGACCCGATCGCGCTTCGGCGCGGCATCGGCTACGTGCTCCAGGGCATCGGCCTGTTCCCCCACCGCAGCGTCGCGCGGAACGTCGCGACCGTGCCCGAGCTGCTCGGCTGGCCGAAGACGCGGATCGCGGCGCGCGTCGACGCGATGCTCGACCTCGTCGGGCTCGATCCGGCGCTCTACCGCGACCGCCGCCCGGACGCGCTCTCCGGCGGACAGCGCCAGCGCGTCGGCGTCGCCCGAGCGCTCGCCGCCGACCCGCCGGTGATCCTGATGGACGAGCCCTTCGGCGCGGTCGATCCGGTGGCGCGCGGCCGGCTCCAAGCCGAGATCGGCGCGATCCTCAAGCGCCTGTCCAAGACCGTGCTGATCGTCACCCACGACATCGACGAGGCGATGCTGATGGGCGACCGCGTCGTGCTGATGCGGGCTGGCCGCGTCGTCCAGGCCGATGCGCCGCAGGCGCTGCTGGCCGCGCCGGCCGACCCGTTCGTTGCCTCCTTCGTCGGCGAGGACCGGGCGCTGCGGCGCCTCGCGCTGCTCACCGTCTCCGAATCCGCCGAGCTCGGAACGGCCGCCGACGCGCCGGAGATCGCGGACACGGCGACGTTGCGCGATGCGCTGTCCATGATGCTGGCAGGCGGTCGCACCCGGCTCGCGGTCGCCGGTCCCGCCGGGCCGCACGTGGTGACGCTCGATGCGGTCCGGCGGGCGGGCGCGGTCGGCAAGCGCGAAGCCTGATACCGAACGGCTCGGCCGTCGCCGGTTCTGCACAGGCGATCCGGCCTGCCCCGACCCGGCACTTCCGACCACCGCCGTCGTTCCGGGTCCGCGCAGCGGAGCCCGAAAGCCAGAGTCGCCGAAGCGGCAGGTGGGAGCACGACCTGCGGTTCCGAATTCCGGGCTCGCCACCGGCGCTCCGGAAATGCCGGGCGGCTATGACGGGCGACGGAGGGACGCGTGAACGCGCGCGAGCGCGCGACACGTCCGCCCCCTGGACATGGAAAAGGGCCGCCCTTTCGGACGACCCTTCCCAGCGGCACGACGGTGATCCGTCGATCGGCTCAGCGCGAGTAGAACTCGATCACCAGGTTCGGTTCCATCTGCACCGGGTACGGCACCTCGGTCAGGCCCGGCACGCGGGTGACGCGGGCGGTCATCTTCTGGTGGTCGACCTCGATGTAGTCCGGCACGTCGCGCTCGGGGAGCTGCGAGGCGACGACCACGATCTCGAGCTGGCGTGAGGCTTCCTTGACCTCGATCAGGTCGCCCGGCTTCACGAGGTAGCTCGGGATGTTGACTCGGCGCCCGTTGACCTTGATGTGGCCGTGGTTGACGAACTGGCGCGCGGCGAACGGCGTCGCCACGAACTTCGAGCGGTACACCACGGCATCGAGGCGGCGCTCGAGCAGGCCGATCAGGTTCTCGCTCGAGTCGCCGCGCAGGCGGATCGCCTCGGCGTAGTAGCGGCGGAACTGCTTCTCGGTGATGTTGCCGTAATAGCCCTTGAGCTTCTGCTTGGCGCGCAGCTGCGTGCCGAAGTCGCTCATCTTGCCCTTGCGGCGCTGGCCGTGCTGGCCGGGGCCGTACTCGCGGCGGTTCACGGGGCTCTTCGGGCGGCCCCAGATGTTCTGGCCCATGCGGCGGTCGAGCTTGTGCTTGGCCTGAATCCGCTTCGACATATCGCGTGTCCTCTCGCAAACGAGATAGTGAGGAACGCGCCCTCCTCTTCCCGCCGGCCTTGCGGCCCGGGACGACAGAGCCGCCTCGAAGGCGACTCACGGGTGCGTATGAAAACGCCAAGCGGCCCCTGAAGGAGCCGCGGTGACGAGCGGTTCGTAGTCGAGGCGGCCGGGCCGGTCAATCCTAAGCCCCCGCCCGCGCCTCTCGACCAGCCGCTGCCGCGCCGGGAAACGCGCCGTCCCGTATCCTTGACCGTACGTCCCAAACGCGTCGGGACCGCCTGCGCGCGCCTGGACCGCGAACGGCCGGGCCGGCATGCCTCGTCGCTGGACTTCACGCCACTGCCTGGACGACGATCGATGAACCGTGCCCTCTCTACGCTCCTGCTCGCCTGTGCGCTCGCCGGCCCGGCCCCCGCCTCGGCCGAGACGCCCGAGGAGCTCGCCTTCGGCTTCGGCCAATTCACGGGCGCCGCCACCATCTGCAAGATGCCGAAGGATCAGGTCTCTCAGCTCGCCGACACCATGCTCACGGGCTCGGGCATCGACACCGGCGGCCCGAGCCCGGCGATGACCCGCTTCAAGGAGGGCGTCGCCGACGGCGTGCGCTCGATGTCGGCGCCCGACGCGGCCACCTGCGCCGAGGTGAAGTCCGCCTTCGACGAGGCTTATGCGAAGCTGAAGTGACGCGGCCGCGCCGGCCTCAGGGCCGCGCGGCGAGGAAGGCCAGCACGCCGTCGCGATGCGGCTTGGCGCCGACGGCGGAGCTGTGGTCGCGGCCTTCGAGCTCGAGGCTTCGCGCGTTCGGCATCAAGGCCGCGAGGCCCGGGCCGGAGCCCGCGACGGTGTCGAGGGTGCCGACGCTGACGAGAACCGGCACGTTGATCTGCCCGATCTCGGCGCGCGACAGCGTCTGGCGCGAGCCGCGGATGCAGGCGGCGAGCGCGCGCAGGTCGCTCTTCGTCTGCTCGGCGAAGGTGCGGAAGGCGGCGGCCGTCGGGTTCGGCGCCTTCGCGCCCGCCGGCGCCTCCAACGCCTCGGCGATGCCGGAGGGCAGGCCCTTGCCCTCGACGAGATGCAGGCCGAGGCCGCCGATCAGCGCCGAGCGCACCCGCGCGGCGTGGTCGAGGGCGAGGTGCGCAGTGATGCGCCCGCCCATCGAGTAGCCCATCACGTTGGCGCGCTCGATCCCGAGATGGTCGAGGAGGCGCACGGCGTCGCCGGCCATGTCCTCGGAGCCGTAGCGGGCCGGGTCGTAGAGCTTCTCGCTCTCGCCGTGGCCGCGGTTGTCCAACGCGATGGTGCGGTAGCCGGCCTGCGTGAGCGTGCGCACCCACGTCGTGTTGACCCAGTTGACCACGTGGTTCGAGGCGAAGCCGTGGATGAGCAGGATCGGGTCGCCGCTGCCGCCGGAGGCCGGCACGTCGATGTAGGCGATGCGCACGCCGTCCGAATCGAAGCTGTCCATGGTCGCCGCTCCTCGTCATGCGTACCGGCCCGCGCGGTCCGTGCCGGCTGTAAGAGCCGCGGCGCCGATCGGCAACGCGCGTGATGCTTGCCCGCGGGCGGCGCGGCTGGCATCAGCCCGGCATGAGCGACCTTCAGCCCTACGGCACCTACGCCCCGGCCGGCCTCGTCGCGGCGATCGCCCGGCGGACCGTGCGGATCTCACCCGAGTCCTGGCGCGGACGGCGGATGGCGATGTTCCTGCGCCGCCTCGCGATCACGCTGATGCGCGGCAAGCCCCTCGACGTCGAGCGCCTCGGCGCCCGGATGCGGCTGCACCCCTACAATAACAATTGCGAGAAGAAGGTGCTGTTCACGCCGCAATTCTTCGACCCGCAGGAGCGCGCCCTGCTCAAGGCGCAGCTTCGGCCGGGCTGCGTCTTCCTCGACATCGGCGCCAACATCGGCGCCTACGCCCTGTTCGTGGCCGCGTTCGCCGGCCCGCAGGCACGGATCGTCGCGGTCGAGCCGCAGCCCGACGTGTTCGACCGGCTGACCTTCAACATCGCGCAGAATGCATTCCATTCGGTCAAGGCCGTGGCCTGCGCGGTCGCCGACAAGGCCGGCGAGCTGACGCTGTTCGTCGATCCGCGCAATCGCGGCGAATCGAGCCTCAAGATCGTCGGCACCAACGAGAGTGCGCAGATCAAGGTGCCTGCGGTGACCCTGATGGACCTCGTGCGCAGCGAGGGCCTGACCCGGATCGACGCGATCAAGCTCGACGTGGAGGGCGCCGAGGACCTGATCCTCGAGCCGTTCCTGCGCGAGGCGCCCCCTGCCCTGCTGCCGACGCTGCTGGTGATCGAGGACGGCACCGACCAGTGGCAGATCGATCTGCCCAAGCTCCTGGAAGGCCACGGCTATCGCGAGATCGGCCGCACCCGACTGAACCGGATGTTCGAGCGGAGCGCCTGAGCAGGCTCCGATCGCGAAACCGGCATCCGGTTTCACCGATCCTGCGAGGATCAGGTCGGCGCCGCGCGCCGCGGGTCGAGATGCGTGTTCTCGTAGAGGTCGCCGACCATGCAGATCGAGCCGAGCCCGGCGAATTCGATCACGTCGCCGGCCGAGCGGAGCACTCGGACCGCCCAAAGGTCCGCCGCGTCGCGCTCGTGGATCGTCACCGCGACCGCATCCTGGTCGACGATCACGATGCAGCGGTTCGGCGGGTGGTCCCGATAGAACCGGAGCTTGCTCGCCAGGATGCGCCCGCGGTCGCTCGCCGACGGCACCTCCATCACGAGATGGAAGCGATCCGTGAAATTGCGCTCGGTGTCGATGTCGGTGTCGATCATCGTCACCTCGGGCTCGGGTCGATAGGGCGAATCCGGCGAGACCTCGATCCCGATCTCGCGGTCGGCGTGCCATTCCGGGCGGCGGCTCCTGAGCGCCGCGTTGAGATGGCGCTCGAAGTTGCTGGCGATGCGCTGATGCCCGATCCGCGGCGCCGCCGACTGCATGGGAAGCCCCGCGATCAGTTCCCATCGCTCCTCCGACGGACGCGTCTCGAGGAACTCGCGGAAGTCGGCGACATCGAACAGGACGGGTTCACGGATCGCGCGATCGGCCATCGGGATGCCTCGGGCGGCCGGAGCGCACGCCGCAGCCTCGCCACCACCGTACCATGCGCCGGGGAGCGCGGAAAAATGCGCGTCAGGGCGGCGTGACGATCGGGATCGCGTCGGCGATCGTCACGCCCTCCCGGTCGATCCGGCAGCGATAGGCGTAGGTCTCGACCCCCGCCGCACGCGCCAAGCGAAAAGCCCGGTCGAAGGCGGGATCGATGTCGCGGGCGACGTCGAAGGCGTCCGCCCGCATCTGGACCACGACGATCACCATCGCGCGCCCGCCGGCCGCGACGACCTCGGCGAGGTCCCGCATGTGCCGCGCGCTGCGGGCGGCGATGCAGTCGGGAAACTCGGCGAGGCCCGCCCGCCGCATCAGGTGGCAGTTCTTCACCTCGACGTGGACCGGCGGCAGCCCCTCGCCGCTCGCCACGAAGTCGACGCGGCTCGCCGCGCCGTAGCGGACCTCCGGCCTCAATGCCGCGTAACCGTCGAGCGGCGCGAGACCGCCGGCGGCGAAGGCCTCGGCGACGAGCGCGTTCGGGCGCATCGTATTGATCCCGACCCATTGCGGGCCGCCGGGCAGGTCGGCCTCCACTAGCTCCCAGGAAAACTTCAGCTTGCGCGTCGGGCCGTCGGCGGGCGAGAGGAGCACCCGGTTGCCGGCCGCGTTCAGGCCCATCATCGCGCCGGGATTGGCGCAATGCGCCGTGACGCGCGTGCCGTCGGCGAGGTCCACGTCGGCGAGGAAGCGCTTGTAGCGCTGCACCAGGCGGCCTTCGATCAGGGGTTCGGGAAAGCGCATGGTGTCCGGGCTGCGTCGCGGTGGCGGTCCATAGCCGACAGGCGCCCGCGCATGAAAGCGCCGTCGGTGGTCGCGCAGCCACCGCCGCGCTATCTGCGGCGGGACCGAGGACGGCGAGCCCCATGACAATCGATTCCACGAGCATCACCGCCGCGATCCTGGTGATCGGCGACGAGATCCTGTCCGGCCGGACGAAGGACAAGAACATCGGCACGATCGCCGACTATCTCACCGCCGTGGGCATCGACCTGCGCGAGGTTCGGATCGTCCCCGACGAGCCGGACGCCATCGTCGGCGCCGTGAACGCGCTCCGGGCCGGCCATACCTACCTGTTCACCACCGGCGGCATCGGCCCGACCCACGACGACATCACCGCCGATTGCGTCGCCAAGGCCTTCGGCGTCGGCATCGACGTCGATCCCCGCGCCAGGGCGATGCTGCTGGAGCGCCACAAGCCGGAGGACCTGAACGCGGCGCGCCTGCGCATGGCGCGGATCCCGGACGGCGCGGACCTGATCGCCAACCCGATCTCGAAGGCGCCGGGCTTCCGCATCGGCAACGTCTTCGTCATGGCCGGCGTGCCGTCGATCATGCAGGCGATGCTCGACCAGATCGGCCCGACGCTGCCGACCGGCGCGCGGATGCTGTCCGAGACGGTGGAGGCCGGCAACCTGCCCGAGGGCAACTACGCCGCCGACCTCGCCGAGATCGCGAAGGCCTACGCCGACGTGTCGATCGGCTCCTATCCGTCGATGACGAAGGACGGGTTCGCCAACCGCATCGTCGCCCGCGGCAAGGACGCCGCCTCGGTGGCGCGCGCGCGGGCCGAGATCGAGGCGCTGGTGTCGCGCCTTCGCGGCTGACGGCCGATCCGTCCCTGAATCCGGTTCGTGGAGCGTTTGCGTGATGGCCGAGCCGAAGCAGGACGACAAGGAAGCTCGGCGCGACGCGCACAAGGAGGCGGTGGCCGGGATCGGTCGCCCCGACGCCTTCGTCCTGCACGAGGTGATCCGGCGCGAGGGCAACGAGGAACTGCGGCGGAACGGGGGGGCGCTGTTCCTCTCGGCCTTCGCAGCGGGGCTCAGCATCGCGCTCTCGCTGATCGTGCCGGGGGTGCTCAAGACCCACCTGCCCGAGGGCGAGTGGACCAAGATCCTGACGACGATGGGCTACGCGGTCGGCTTCCTGGTGGTGGTGCTCGGGCGCCAGCAGCTGTTCACCGAGAACACCATCACGCCAATCCTGCCGCTGCTGCACGACCGCTCGGCCAAGACCGCGTGGCGGGTGCTGCGGCTGTGGATCGTCGTGCTGTCGGGCAACATCCTGGCGACGCTGGCGATCGCCGCCGTGCTGGCGCATTCCGGCGCGTTCGAGCCATCGGTCAAGGCAGCCTTCGCCGAGATCAGCCATCAGGCCATCGCGTTTCCGTTCTGGGACACGGTGCTGAAGGCGATCTTCGCCGGGTGGATGATCGCCCTGATGGTGTGGTTCCTGCCGGCCACCGGGACCGCGGCGCCATTCGTGATCTTCCTGATGACCTGGCTGGTCTCGCTCTGCGGGCTCGCCCACATCGTCGCCGGCTCGGTCGAGGCGTTCTACCTCGTGGTCACCGGCGCGGCGACGATGGGCGAGTACGCCGAGCGCTTCTTCGTGCCGACGCTGCTCGGTAACGTCTTCGGCGGCATCACCCTGGTCGCGGTGCTGAATTACGGCCAGGTCGCGCCCGAGGTCGAGGAGAGCCGCGAGGTCGAGGAGGCCGAGGGCGGCCCGAGCCAGGACTGAGAGGGGGACTGCATCCGCTTCGCGACGGAGAGGCGTGACGGAGCGCAGCCCATGTTGGCTTTCGCGCTGAAACGACCCAAAACCCTCTCTCGAAACGCGGGGGTCGCGTCCGTGCCCGGTTCTCGACGCGGTCACGCCCTGAGGAAACCGAGGACGAGGAGCGCCGCGCATGCGGCCGGGAATGGGACGATGCGCTCGCTGAAGGTCCGCTTCGCCTTGCTGCTCGGGTCGATCACCCTCGTCGTCGTCCTGGCGGCGGCGGGCGTGCTCGCGGCGATCGGGGCGGCCGAGCGCACCATCGACCGGACGCTGGCGGCGCAGGGCCGCCTCGAGCTTCTGGCCGAGCTGTCGGGCCGGATGACGCAGTTCGGCATGGCGGCGGTCGAGACCATCGGCAATCCCGATCTCGCACCGGAGGCGATGGGGATCGCGCGCAGCAACGTCGACCGGGCGCTCACGACCGTCGACGAGGCGCTGTCGAGATCCGTCGCCGGCAGCGACGACCCGCAGGACCGGATGCAGTACGCCCTGCGAAGCCGCCCGATGGCGCAGCTGCGCGCCGCCCGCGTGATCCTCGACCGGCAGGTGGCGCAGATCGTCCGCCAGACCGATCCGGAGAAGCGTCAGAACTCCATTAAGGGCGCGCTCAACGGCTTCGGTGCGATGACCGGCCAGCCGCTCTCGTTCCTGATCGAGGCAGAGCGCCGCAGCATGGTGCTCGGCTCGGATGCGGCGCGCGACCTCTCGCAGCGCCTGCGGATCGCGGCCGCGCTGGCGGTGCTCGCGGCGCTCGGCCTCGTGGTGCTGCTGTGGCGCAGCATCACCCGCCCGACCCTGGCGCGGATCGAGGCGGTGCGTCGCGCCGCGGGCGCCATCGGCGGCGGCAAGCTCGACACGCGTCTCTCCGTCGCGACCCGGGACGAGCTCGGCCTGCTGGTCGCCAACGTCAACCGCATGGCCGCGCGCCTGTCCCGGCGCGAGGGCCGCGTCGCCACCGACCGCGCGGCCCTGGAGGACACGGTGGAGGCGCGCACCGCCGACCTCCGCGCCGCCAACGCGCGCCTCGAGGCGGTCGACCGCTCGCGACGCCGCTTCTTCGCCGACGTCAGCCACGAGCTTCGCACTCCGCTCACCGTCATCCTCGGGGAATGCGACCTCGCGGCCCGCGCCGGCCCGCGCATCACCGACCACGCCCCCGCCTTCGCCACCATCCGCAAGCGCGCGATGCGCCTCAAGCTGCGCGTCGAGGATCTTCTGCGGGTGGCGCGCTCGGAATCGGGCGAGATCGAGCTCGACCGCCGCGCCCTCGAGCTCGCGCCGGTCCTGGCCGAGGCGGTCGACAACCTCGCCTCGGAGGGCGCCCGCCGCCGCGTCGCGCTCGCGTTCGAGCCGGGTCCGCGGAACCTGGAGGTCCTGGCCGACCGGGAATGGCTGCGCCAGGTCGTCGAGAGCCTGATCGACAACGCCCTGCGCCATGCCACCGGCCTCACCCGGGTCGAGGTCGCCCTGGCCGGCGGCGGCACGGCGCCGGCCCGCATCACCGTCACCGACGACGGGCCGGGTTTCGGCGACCGCGAGCAGAGCCTGTTCGAGCGCTTCCGGCGCGGCGACCGCCCGGCGGAGATGGGGTTCGGGATCGGATTGGCCCTGGCGCGCTGGCTGATCGAGCAGCATGATGGCACCATCGTTCTCGGCGCCGGCGAGAACGGCGCTGGGGCGCGGGTGACCCTGGAGATCCCACTCCTCGACCTGACGCTCGACGACGTGACGAGCCGAGACGAACGACAGATTCGGAAGGACGACGCGGCATGACGCGAATCCTCGTGGTCGAGGACGACATCGACATCCGCGGCCTTCTCACCCGCGGCCTCGAGGCGGAGGGGTTCTCCGTCGGCACCGCCGGCTGCGTCGGCGACGCGCTCGCGTCGGCGCGGAACGAGAGCCCCGAGGCGGTGGTTCTCGACATCACCCTGCCCGACGGCTCGGGGCACGACGTCTGCCGCAGCCTGCGCGAGGGCGGCTATCCCGGGCCGATCCTGTTCCTCTCGGCCCGCGACGAGATCCGCGACCGCGCCGAAGGCCTCGCGCTCGGCGCCGACGACTACATCGTGAAACCGTTCGTCTTCGACGAACTGGTGGCGCGGCTGCGCACGCACCTGCTGCGCCGGCAGGCGGCGGAGGGGTCGCGCACGCTGATCAACGCCGGCAAGCTCGTTCTCGACCTCGACACCCGCCAGGTCACCTGCGGCGAGGCCTCAGCCCGCCTGACCCCGCGCGAGGCCGAGCTTCTGGCGATGCTGATGGAGAGCGTGAACCGCCCGGTCACCCGAGCCGACATCTTCGAGCGGCTGTGGGCGAGCCAGGGCGGCCTTTCCCTCAACGTGGTCGACGTCTATGTCGGCTACCTGCGCTCGAAGATGGCCGACTTCGTCCGGCACGGCGGCCCGCTTCTGGTCACGGTTCGCGGCCGCGGCTTCATGCTGGACTCGCGTGGGCCGGACTACCGGCACTGACGCTCGCCACGGAGACGTCGCGTCCCGCGGGAGCCTGCGACGCCGAAGCCTCACAAAAAATTTGGGAGCATTAGGCAATTTAGTGCTTGATGCCGGGGCCGGAATTGCGGATACCCGTGCCGCGCCGGAAAACAAAAGCGCCATCAGTGTCTTAGGGTACTCTTAAGTTTACCTTTCGGCACCGGATGTTCGTAATCAGACGGAGAAACACCATGACCTGGGCTGCCCCGATCGTTTCCGAAATCTGCGTCGGCATGGAAGTCACCAGCTACGAGTCCGCCGAGATCGACACCTTCAACTGAGGTATTGCGCCGAGCTGAGGGTTGTTGGCTGCATCGGACCACTCCATGCGCGTCCTGATCCTCGGCTCGGCTGCCGGCGGCGGGCTTCCCCAGTGGAATTGCCGCTGCCCGAACTGCCGGCTCGCCCGCAGCGAGCCCGACCGCGTCAGGCCGCGGACCCAGTCGAGCATCGCCGTCTCCACCGATGGCGGGGATTGGCTCCTGGTGAACGCCTCGCCGGACATCCGGCAGCAACTCTTCGACAACCCGGCGATGCATCCGCGGGAAGGCCTGCGCCACTCGCCGATCCGCGCGGTGCTGCTCACCAACGGCGACGTCGATCACGTCGCCGGCCTTCTGACGCTGCGCGAGGGCCAGCCCTACACGCTCTACGGCACCGGCAGCATCCTCGGCTCGGTCGCCGAGAACCGCGTCTTCGACGTGATGGCCGAGGGCGTCGTCGTCCGGGAGGCGATCACGCTCGGCAAGCGCTTCGAGCCGCTGCCGGGACTTGCGGTCACGCTGTTCTCGGTGCCCGGCAAGGTCCCGCTCTGGCTCGAGGATGCCGATCTCGAGCTCGGCGCCGAATCCGAGAGCACGGTCGGCGCGATGATCGAGGCCGGCGGCCGCCGCCTCGCCTACATTCCCGGCTGCGCCCGCGTCACCGAGGATCTGAAGGCCCGGATCGGCGGGGTCGACGCGCTGCTCTTCGACGGCACGGTGCTGCACGACGACGACATGATCCGCGCCGGCGTCGGCACCAAGACCGGATGGCGCATGGGGCACGTGCCGATGCGGGGCGACGGCGGCTCGGTCGCCGGCCTGAAGGACGTCGCGATCGGTTCGCGCGTCTTCGTCCACATCAACAACACCAACCCCGTCCTCGTCGAAGGCTCGCCCGAGCGCGCGGCGGTCGAGGCGGACGGATGGGTCGTCGCCCATGACGGGCTCACCCTGAGCCTCTGACGGCGACGACCGGGCGCGGTTGGCATTTGTCGGCCCCGCGACCTATCTCATGACGGGACGTGCGCGATTCGATTGCGCCGCGAAGCCGCCGCTAGACGCGGTGATCGACAGACGACCAGGAAACGCCTCCGAACGGACGCTTGGTGACGCCATGAACGCAGTGTTCCCGACCCCTCAATCCGACACGTCCGAGCGCCTGCTCAGCCCCGACGAGCTCGAGGCGGCGCTGCGCGACATCGGCGCCCGGCGCTATCACAACCTGCATCCGTTCCACCGCTTGCTGCACGACGGCAAGCTGAGCAAGGATCAGGTCCGGGCCTGGGCGCTGAACCGCTACTACTACCAGGCGATGATCCCGGTGAAGGACGCCGCGGTGCTGGCGCGGATGACCGACGCCGCGCTCCGCCGCGTCTGGCGCCAGCGCATCGTCGACCACGACGGCGATGCGCCGGGCGACGGCGGCATCGAGCGCTGGCTGAAGCTCGCCGAGGGCGTCGGCTTCCGGCGCGACTACGTCGAGTCGACCGCCGGCATCCTGTCGGCCACCAAGTTCTCGGTCGAGGCCTACGTGCACTTCGTCGCGGAGCGCTCGCTGCTGGAGGCGATCGCCTCGTCGCTCACCGAGATGTTCTCGCCGAACATCATCTCCGAGCGCGTTTCGGGCATGCTGAAGAACTACGACTTCATCACCAAGGAGACGCTGGCGTACTTCGAGAAGCGCATGACCCAGGCGCCGCGCGACGCCGACTTCGCCCTCGACTACGTCAAGCGCCATGCCACCACGCCCGAGCTGCAACGTCAGGCGATGGCGGCGCTGACCTTCAAGTGCAACGTGCTGTGGACCCAGCTCGACGCGCTGTACTTCGCCTACGTCGCGCCCGGGATGATCCCGCCCGACGCCTGGACGCCCGGCACCGGGCTCGTCGCCGAGACGCAAGGGGGGGCGCCCGGCACCGGCCGCCTGTCGGCGACCGACGTGCCGCGCCTGCCCCGCGGCGTGCGGATGCGGTTCGACCAGACCCGCGACAAGCACGTGCTGCTCGCCCCCGAGCGCACCTTCGACCTCGACGCCAACGCCGTCGCGGTCCTCAACCTCGTCGACGGCAAGACCAGCGTCGCCGCCATCGCCGACCGGCTCGGCGAGACCTACGCCGCCGACCCGCGCGCGATCGAGGTCGACGTGCTGGCCATGCTGAACGACCTCGCCGGAAAGAGGGTGCTGGAGCGATGAACGCGCTGACCCCGAACGCGGCGGCGATCCCGGCCCCGGTCGGGCTGCTCGCCGAGCTGACGCACCGCTGCCCGCTGCGCTGCCCGTACTGCTCGAACCCGCTCGACCTCGACCGACGCTCGCGCGAGCTCGACACCGCGACCTGGCAGCGGGTGCTGACCGAGGCCGCGGGCCTCGGCGTGCTCCATGTCCACCTGTCCGGTGGCGAGCCGACGGCGCGCAACGACATCGTCGAGATCACCGAGACCTGCGCCAAGCTCGGGCTGTACTCGAACCTGATCACCTCCGGCGTCGGCGGCGCCCTGTCCAAGCTCCAGGCGCTCTACGACGTCGGCCTCGACCACGTGCAGCTCTCGGTGCAGGGCGTGGACGCGGCCAACGCCGAGAAGATCGGCGGCCTGAAGAACGCGCAGCCGCAGAAGATGGAGTTCGCCGCCACGGTGACCGAGCTCGGCCTGCCGCTGACGCTGAACTCGGTGATCCACCGCGGCAACATCCACGAGGTCGAGGGCTTCATCGACCTCGCGGTGAAGCTCGGCGCCAAGCGCCTCGAGGTGGCGCACACGCAGTATTACGGCTGGGCCTACGTCAACCGCGCCGCGCTGATGCCGGACAAGGCCCAGGTCGATCAGTCGATCCGCATCGTCGAGGCGGCCCGCGAGCGCCTCAAGGGCCAGCTCGTCATCGATCTCGTCGTGCCGGACTACTACGCGAAGTACCCGAAGGCCTGCGCCGGCGGCTGGGGCCGCAAGCTGATCAACGTGACGCCGCAGGGCAAGGTGCTGCCGTGCCATGCGGCCGAGACGATCAGCCATCTCGAGTTCTGGCACGTGACCGAGCATTCGCTCGGCGACATCTGGGCGAACGCCCCGGCCTTCACCGCCTATCGCGGCACCGACTGGATGCAGGAGCCCTGCCGCTCCTGCGACCGGCGCGAGAAGGATTGGGGCGGCTGCCGCTGCCAGGCGCTGGCGCTCGCCGGCGATGCGGCGGCGACGGACCCCGCCTGCTCGCTGTCGCCCCTGCACGCCAAGGTGCGGGCGCTCGCCGTCGAGGAGGCGGCCGAGACGCCGCCCGACTACACCTACCGGACGATCGGGGCCAACATCCCGGCGCCACGCAAGGAGGACGCCCTCTCGTGAAGTGTTTCGTGATCGTCGCTGCGCTGCTTGCCGCGACCCCGGCGCTCGCCGTCGAGGGGGCACCCGCCGCCCCGGCTCCTGCCCCCGCCGCAGCCGCGCCGGAACAGGCGAACGCCGCGGCGCCCCCGAGCGCGGCCGACCTGCTGTTCGAGCAGCCGCAGCTGAAGAACGCCGCCGCCGGCTCGACGCTGACCTACGACTACCTGCGCCGGTCCGGCATCGCGAAGGGCCCGTTCGGGCCGCCGCTCGACGACACGATCAAGCTCACCCTCGAGCCGGGCACGGGCGGCGACGGCCGCAACATCGCCGTCGAGATGTTCTCGGGCACCAACCGGTTCCCCGCCGGCCCGTTCGAGGACATGTCCGGCAACCCGGTGATCCCGCTGTTCCTGGAGAACCACCTGACCAATCTCGCCCGGGTGCTGCAGGCCAACCCGCGCTACCTGAAGCTCGCGATCCGCAAGGGCCTTCGCGACGGCGCCACCGTCACGCCGATCAAGGTCGACTACAAGGGCCGCTCGGTCGACGCCTGGCAGGTGGTGTCCAGGCCCTTCCTCGGCGATGGGATGGCCCAGCGCATGCGCGGCATGGACAACATGACCTACACCTTCGTCACCTCTCTCGAGGTGCCCGGCGAGATCGTCTCGATCGAGGCGCAATCGAAGAATGCCGAGGGCGGCGAACTCTTGGAGGAGCGGCTGAGCTATGATCAGAAAGCTGGTTGAGGGCTTTGCCCTGTCCGGTTTCGCGCTGACGATGCTGGCGATGCCGGTCGTCGCGGCGGATGCCGAGAACGACTACCCGACCGACGCGCGCGTCGATTACGTCTTCGGCTGCATGGCCGCCAACGGCCAGACCCGCGAGGCGATGCAGCGCTGCACCTGCTCAATCGACCAGCTCGCGGCGATCCTGCCCTACGACAAGTACGTGCAGGCGAGCACCGTGCTCTCGATGCGCCAGGGCATCGGCGCGCGCTCGAACGAGTTCAAGTCGACCAAGGTGTTCGACGACAAGGTCGCCGACCTCCGCCGCGCCCAGGCCGAGGCCGAGATCCGCTGCTACCGCGGCTGAGGCGTCGCCCAGGAACCTTGGAGAGGCCGCCCGGTACCGGGCGGCCTTTTCTCATGGCAACGGGCGCCGTTGCTTCGCCCGGAAAAACCGGCCACATCGACGCGGCGGGAGCCGCCCGCGACGAGCCAGAGAAGCGACGCCCCTTGAGCCATCGACCCGCCGCCCTCGCCGGCTTGCTGCCCGAACTGGGCCGGCGGACCCTCGTGATGGGCATCCTCAACGTCACGCCGGATTCCTTCTCGGATGGCGGCCGCTTCGTCGGCGAGGAAGCCGCCTGCCGGCAGGCCGACGCGCTGGCTGCCGAGGGCGCCGCGCTGGTCGATATCGGCGGCGAGTCCACCCGCCCCGGCCATGTTCCGGTGCCGGCCGAGGAGGAGCAGGCCCGCGTCCTTCCGGCGATCCGGGCCCTGGCGAACCGGCTCTCCGTCCCGATCTCGATCGACACCTACAAGGCCTCGACCGCCGAGAGCGCGCTGGCGGCCGGCGCCCGCATCGTCAACGATGTCTGGGGCCTGCAGCGCGAGCCCGACATCGCCCTCGTCGCCGCCGACCACGGCGCGCCGGTGATGATCATGCACAACCGCGAGACGATCGACGCCGGCCTCGACATCGTCTCGGACATGCTGCGCTTCTTCGAGGTCTCGCTCGGCATCGCCCGCCGGGCCGGCATCCCCGACGGCGACATCGTGCTCGATCCGGGCATCGGCTTCGGCAAGAGCTGGAACCAGCACCTCGAAGCACTGCGGCGCCTGCCCGAGATCCGCGCCCTCGGCTTCCCCATCCTCGTGGGCGTCTCGCGCAAGTCGCTGCTCGGCCGGCTGCACGACCGCGAGACCGCGCCGGCCGACCGGCTCAACGGATCGCTCGCGGCGCATGCGCTTGCCGCGACGCTCGGCGCCGACATCGTCCGCGTCCACGACGTCGCCGCCCATGTCGACGCGATGCGCGTGGTCGACGCCGTCCTGCGCCCGGGAGACCGCCGATGAGCGACCGCATCCTCGTCGAGCGCATCGCGGTCTTCGCCCATCACGGCGTGCTGCCCGAGGAGACGCGCCTCGGGCAGCGCTTCTACCTGTCGCTCGATGCGGCCCTCGACCTGGCGCCCGCCGGCCGCTCCGATGACGTGACGCGGACGGTGAGCTACGCCGACCTCGCCGCCATCGCGGTCTCGATCGCCACCGAGCGGCGCTTCGACCTGATCGAGGCGCTGGCCGAGGCGATCGCCGGCGAGATCCTGGCGCGGTTTCCGGCTCTCGAGGCGATCACCGTCCGGGTCGACAAGCCGAGCGCGCCGGTTCCCGCGAACCTCGACGGGATCGCGGTCCTGATCACCCGCAGGCGGGAGGCCCGGGCATGATGCAAGCCTATCTCGGCCTCGGCAGCAACATCGGCGACAAGGCCGGGCATCTCGCCGCCGCGGTGCGGGGGCTCGCGGCGGTTCCCGGCATCCGGATCACCGCGCGGTCGTCCGACTACCGCACCCCGCCCTGGGGCGAGACCGATCAGGACTGGTTCCTCAACGGCGCCCTCGCCATCGAGACCGACCTCGACCCGCACGCCCTCCTCGATGCCTGCCTCGGCGTCGAGCGCGATCTCGGCCGCATCCGCGAGCGCCGCTGGGGGCCGCGCGTGATCGACATCGACGTGCTGTCCTATGCCGGCGCCGAGGTCTCGGACGAGCGCCTCGTCCTTCCGCACCGCTACGTCCGCGAGCGCGCCTTCGTGCTGGTGCCGCTCGCCGAGATCGCGCCCGACCTCGTCATCGGCGGCGAGACCGTCGCCGACGCGCTGGCCAAGCTCGACCGCAGCGGCATCGAGCGGAACTGAACGCATCCCGGAACGACGAAGGGCCGGGCGTTCGCCCGACCCTTCGCGAGTGTTATGATATCCTGTCGACGACGCGTTCAGTGCGCGTTCGGCGCGAGCAGCTTGTTCTCTTCCTCTTCGAGCAGCGGCACGTCGAAGTCGCGAAGCACCGCTTCGATGTCGGAGCGGCGCTTGCGCAGGATGGTGTTCAGCGACCGCTTCCAGTCGTTCTCGCCGATCCGTACCGCCATGGCGATGCGGTAGCTCATCGGCGGGCGATCCGGCTCCTTCAGGAGCGGGATCACGTCCATCGCCGTGCCGCTCTGCTTGGCCAGCCACCCGGCGGACGGTCCCCAGAGCACCGCGGCGTCGATCTGCCCGGCCGCGAGGTCGGACACGATCTCGGCACCCACCGTCTGGTTCTTGCGGGCCGGGTCGAGCTGATACGGCGCGTAGGCCTTCATGCTCGAGATCAGGCCGAGGTCGCCCATCCGGTTGACCGGCGGCGTCCCGGCGATGACGCCGATGCGCTTGCCCTTGAGCTTGGGGTCGTCGAGCCCGGTCACCCCCGCCAGATCGCCCTGCTTCACGATGAGCGTGTAGACCGAGCGATAGTACGGATTGGTGTTCTGCACGCCCTCGCTGCCGAGAGCCGACCCGACGATCAGGTCGCACAGGCCGGTGCCGAGGGTGTTGCGGACGAAGCCGGGCCCCTGCGTCAGCCAGTAGTAGCGGACCTTGATCTTCAGCTCGTCGGCGATGATCGCCGCGATGCGGTTCTCGAAGCCGTCCTCCTTGCGCTCGGAGAACGGCATGTTGCCCGGGTCGCCGCAGACGCGAAGCACGTCGGCAGTGACGAGATCGGGGACGTTCTGCGCCGCCGCGTCCCGCACCCCTGCCAGGAGAGGCAGGAGCGCGATCGCGACGGCGGCGTGGGTGCGTGCGCGGCGCATCAGCCGCCCATGCACTCCTTCTCGGCTTTCTTGGCGGCTTCGGGCTTGTCTTCCTTGTCGCCCGGGCGGACGCGACCCATCGCGCCGGAAGCGCGGGCCTTCAGGTAGACGTAGAGGTCGTCCGAGTAGCACATGACGTTCTTGTTATCGCCGAAGGCGGGCATGACCTTCTGGTCGGACGAGCTCACGTCCTGCTTGCCGCCGGCCAGGATGCCGATGAACTCCTCGTAGGAGAGGTGCTTGAGCGAGTCCTTGAGCGCCGGCGCGTAGGTCGAGCCCATGCCGTCCGGGCCGTGGCAGACGTGGCACTCGGCGTGATAGCGGCGGTAGCCGGAGTAAGTGTACCAGTCGAACTTCTTGCCCGCGTCGGTGATGTGGAAGGTCGGGTGACCTTCGGCATCGAAGTACTTGCCCTCTTCGACCTTCACCGCGGCATCCTTCTTGAGGAGCTTGTCGTCGGGCTCGGCCGACTTGTCGTCGGTGTTCAGCGAGTTGGCGAGGGCGGGATCGGCGGGCTTGGCATCCTCAGCATGTACGGCGACCATCGAGACGGACGCTAGGGCGAGGGCGGCCAGGAACGGCCGCGTGACGGATTTGCTGAGGTAATGCAACGCAAAAATCTCCCTGGGACCTGAAGGTCGAGCCGCTCTCAGGCGGCCTTTCGCAGCCTTCTTGAGGGCATTCTAATCATAAGAATGCCGGCGCGGAAACCCGCGCCGGCACTCATTTCAGAGCGGCTTCGTGCGACCGATTAGTTCGGCAGCGCGAAGACGGTGAGCTGACCACCGAGGTTGGTGTAGCTCGAGAGGGCGGCGTAACCACCCACCGCGCCGAGACCGGCGTTCGGGTCGGTCAGGCCGGCCGCGAGGCCGATGCCGGCCCAGCCACCGACACCCGACAGGATGCCGACGTACTGCTTGCCCTTGTGCTGGTAGGTCATCACGTTGCCGATGATGCCCGACGGGGTCTTGAACTTGTACAGTTCCTTACCCGTCTTGGAGTCGACGGCCTTCAGGTAGCCCTCGAGCGTGCCGTAGAAGACCACGTCGCCGGCGGTGGCGAGAGCGCCCGACCAGACCGAGAACTGCTCGGCGTTCGACCACTTGATCTTACCCTCGACGCCGTCCCAGGCGATGAAGTTACCCATGCCGCCATGGCTGTTCGGCGCGGGGTACATCGACAGGGTCGCACCGACGTAGGGCTGGCCCGGGGTGTAGGTCACCCGGAACGGCTCGTAGTCCATGCAGACGTGGTTGGTGGGCACGTAGAACAGGTTGGTCTTC
>NZ_JAKSYQ010000267.1:0-655 GCF_022829665.1 Methylobacterium sp. E-041
CTTCGAGGCGGCGGTCGGCGGGATCATCGGCATGGTGTCGTCCTCGGCGACCGAGCTGCAGGCCACCGCCCAGACCCTGACCGCGACGGCGACCGAGACTGCCGGCCAGTCCACCACGGTCGCGGCCGCGGCCGAGGAGGCCGGCACCAACGTAAACACGGTGGCGGCGGCCGGCGAGGAGCTCCGCTCCTCGGTGGCCGAGATCGGCCTGTAGGTCGGCGCCGCGGCCGCGCTGCCGCATGTGTCCGTCCGCGAGGCCAACCAGACCCGCGCCCGGGTTCCGTAGCCGAGCTCGCGCATCTGGCCGTGCGCGAGGCCGACCAGACCGGCGCCCGGGTGCAGGAGCTGAGCGCGGCGGTGTCGCGGATCGGCGCCGTGGTCGGGCTGATCTCGGACATCGCCGGCCAGACCAACCTGCTGGCCCTGAACGCCACCATCGAGGCGGCCCGCGCCGGCGCGGCCGGCAAGGGTTTTGCCGTGGTCGCCTCCGAGGTGAAGGCCCTGGCCGAGCAGACCGCCAAGGCGACGAGCGAGATCTCGGGCCAGATCGCGCAGATCCAGGCCTCGACCGGTCAGGCGGTCGCCTCGATCGGCGGGATGACCGGGCGCATCCGCGAGATCAACGCGGTGGCCACCGCGATCGCGGCGGCGGTCG
>NZ_JAKSYQ010000005.1:0-1997 GCF_022829665.1 Methylobacterium sp. E-041
CACCAACGTCAACACGGTGGCGGCGGCCGCCGAGGAGCTCGGCTCCTCGGTGGCCGAGATCGGCCGGCAGGTCGGCGGCTCGGCCGAGCTCGCGCATCTGGCCGTGCGCGAGGCCGACCAGACCGGCGCCCGGGTGCAGGAGCTGAGCGCGGCGGTGTCGCGGATCGGCGACGTGGTCGGGCTGATCTCGAACATCGCCGGCCAGACCAACCTGCTGGCCCTGAACGCCACCATTGAGGCGGCCCGCGCCGGTGCGGCCGGCAAGGGTTTCGCCGTGGTCGCCTCCGAGGTGAAGGCCCTGGCCGAGCAGACCGCCAGGGCGACGAGCGAGATCTCGGGCCAGATCGCGCAGATCCAGGCCTCGACCGGTCAGGCGGTCGCCTCGATCGGCGGGATGACCGGGCGCATCCGCGAGATCAACGCGGTGGCCACCGCGATCGCGGCGGCGGTCGCGGAGCAGGGCGCGGCGACCCAGGAGATCGTGCGCAACGTCAGCCAGGCAGCGATGGGTACGGCCGAGGTGACCAGCAACATCACCGGCGTCGCCGGCGCCGCCGAGGAGACCGGGGCGGCCGCGACCCAGGTGCTCGGCGCGGCGTCCGAGCTGTCGCGCCAGTCGGAGACCCTCGCAGCCGAGGTGGGGCGCTTCCTCGCGACCGTTCGAGCAGCTTGATAGGATCAATGTGTAACAGCCTCGGTAGGCCTTCGGGCCTATCGAGGTCTACGATGCCGATCCGGCCCGAGCACAGCTCGTGAGAAGCTAGGCCTGACCGTCCTCGGCAGCCTTGTCCGGATCATTCAGCTTCTTTTGAGCCTCGACCACCGGGTCTTTGTTCTCAGGCTCACCGTCGGTGGTTGGATCTGGGACGTTCACGCCCGTGATCGGCACGGTGGGTGGAATGGTAGGCTCGTGATCGCTTCCAGCCATGACCTGATGCTCCCTTCCCGAAGGTACCATTCAGACGGCGCTTGGAATGCGGCGGAGCTGTGAAGGTGTACGCTAGCGCATAAAATGGTTGCTGAGCAGCTTTAAGCCGTCTCGGCGGCCTTCTTCCGGACCTTGGCCTTCCCAACGCGGGTCTTGGGTGCCTCGGAGATCGTTTCTCCCGTATCAGCAGCCTTAGCGGCTGCCTTGCGCCGCAACTGGCCGAGGCCGAGCGAGCGCGCCAGCTCGGACCGCTTGGCGGAGTAGGCGGCCGATACGATGGGGTAGTCAGACGGCAGGCCGTACTTCGCACGGTAGCTATCCGGTGTGAGCCCGCGAAGCTTGAGGTGGCGCTTCATCGTCTTGTAGGTCTTGCCATCCTCGAAGCTGACCATGCCGTCCGGGGTGACCGACTTGCGGATCTGGGCGGGGGTCGGCTTCTCGGGGATAGCAGCCTCAGCCTTGACTCCGTTGCCGAGACCATTGATGGCGGCATGCACGCTGGTGATCAGCGCCGGCAGTTCACTGGCCGGGACATTGTTATTTGATACGAAAGCGGCGACGAGGTCGGCCGTCATCTCGAATTCGTCACGCCCTGAAACGAGCATCGCACCACCGGTCATTTTATCACCCTTAAATACTTTTCGCTCCACATAACAACTTACCGAATTAGGCGTCAAGGTTCTGTTAGGGATCGCGCTTTAGGAGTTTTTTTAAATTTTAGGGGTTCGACGATGCGTGTTCTGCTGGTCGAGGATGATGCGTCGGTGGCGGAGAGCATTGAACTGATGCTCAAATCCGAGCGGTTCGTGACCTACACCACCGATCTCGGTGAGGAGGGGATCGATCTCGGTAAGCTCTACGACTACGACATCATCCTGCTCGACCTGAACCTGCCCGACATGTCTGGCTATGACGTGCTCAGGAAGCTCCGGGTCGCCAAGGTGAAGACCCCGATCCTGATCCTCTCAGGGATGGCCAGCATCGAGGACAAGGTGAAGGGCCTCGGCTTCGGCGCCGACGACTACCTCACCAAGCCGTTCCACAAGGACGAGCTCGTGGCCCGCATCCA